>CAZRBD010000018.1:0-9552 GCA_964598265.1 uncultured archaeon | reverse complement strand
TGTTAAAAAAATTTTGAACAAAAGCTTGGATATAGTTGTTATAAAACAGAAAAAAAAGAATAAAAGAAGAGATTAAAATTTTATATTTGTAGAGCGATTAATTTTTGAAGATCACTCATTCCTAATACAGGCTCTAACTTATACACATACCCATCAATTTCTGTGTATTCTTGCTGTACTTTGGTTATATATAATACTGCTTCATCCACTTTACCTTTCTCAACATAAATAATATTATATACTTTTATGCCTTTTTTACCATCGGCAGTTGAAAAAACTAGCCATTTCTTTATAAATGATGGCATTTTTGCAAATTTCAAGTTTAATTTCAACATCTCTTCCGTAGAATTATAGGGTGTCCAAACAGTTAACATATAAATTGCCATATCTTCATTTCACCTTCCATTTATTTTTTTTATCCGAGATTTAATGGTAAATATTATTTTACATCAATATTATTTAAAAATTATCATTTTTGTAAAAAAAACCCCATAGAAAAAAATTAAAAGCATTAAAGAAATTGTTTTAATATATACAAAGGTTTTAACATATGGTCAAAAGATTATTTATAGACAATCCAGCTATCTCTAATATTGTATTTTACCCACGCAAGAGCTCTGTTCCACAAATTACAGATTCAAATATTAGAGTTTTACAATTTCAGATTAACAATGATATTACAATTGGCGGATTTTTCTATTTAAATAACATAAACCTTCCCACAATTTTGCTATTTCATGGAAATGGAGAAATTGCAGCAGACTATCAACATTTTTTAAATCTCTTTTTTGAATGTAGTGTGAATTTAGCTGTAGTAGATTTTCGTGGTTATGGTTTTAGTTCTGGAGACCCGTTTTATAGTAGTTTAATTGTCGATGCATTACCAATTTATAATGAATTCTATAAATGGTTGATTGAAAATAATTTAAATGATTCTCTTTTTGTATTAGGACGTTCTCTAGGAAGTGTTTGTGCCGCCGAAATTGGAGCGCATAACCCTGAGAGTTTAAATGGGATAATATTTGAAAGTGGATTTGCTAGTATCTATAATTTAATGACTAGATTATTTAGAGTTAGTGGATCAGGCATAACGCATGAAACATTAAGGGAGTATTCAAATGTTATCAGAATCCGAAAAATAAGGAAGCCAGTTTTGATTATTCATGGTACTCAAGATTGGATTATTCCTTGTGAGGAAGGAAAACTAATTTATAATAGTGTATTTGAAGAGATCGAAAAAAAATTAGTGTTAATAGAAGGTGCAGGGCATAATGATATCTTTTCCTTTAAGAATGAATATACTCTACCCCTTAAAGATTTTATAGAAAAAAATAAATAATGATTCTCGTATTCCTAATACTCTCATCCTAATTGAAAATTACATATTAAATGAAAAACACCAGCACTTGGTTAAAAATTGGTCTAAAGAACATTTTAGTATATAAACTCTTTTTAATTAATTAAAGGAAAGAGAAAAAGAGAAGTGACTATTATTGACCGAGAAATTTTATAATTTTTGTCCGTATTGTGGTAAGAAACTTCCAAAATTAAATATTGAGAAGTTAAATTTCTGTAGTTTGTGCGGCAAAAAATTATACAAGTCTAAAATAAGAAAATTGTGTACAATCTGCCATGAAAAAATTAAAAGCGAACCAACTAATGTTATAAAATGTTCGTTCTGTGGAAGTATGTATCATTTAACTTGCGTATCATCTTGGCTTCTAAAATATAATGCATGTCCGATGTGTCAAAATGTTTTTCTAATTCCAAATAAGGTTCTACTTTCATGAAAGTTAATAGGCTAAAAAGCAAACAAAAAAAAGTGTTTTATTTTAAAAATTTAATTAGTGAATTAAAAATTCATTCATTAGAATTTCTTTAAATTCAATGTCTCTGTTATCAAAAGAAATGATTTCTTCTCCATCATATATATCTGGAGTATGGTTTTTCTTAAATAACATAGAAAAAGGGATTGATAAATTCATAAATTTGAGTCCATCTTCATAGACATCCAATTCTGGGTTAAGTTCCTGAAATTTTTTATCTAATATTCCTATACTCACTTTTATCCACATCGATTTCTTTAATAATAAACTATTCAATTTCGAATATTTATTTTAAAAGTCCCGACAAATTTAGTGAAAAATAAAAAATTATGATCTATTCAATTAAGAATTCTCCCTTATGTAGTAATAAAATATTAAAAATTTCAAGATTATTTATTATAGATCCTTTTGATTGAATGGGACATTTTCTTTTCCAGAATACGATTTTAATCTATGAGAAATTCTTCTTTCAATATATCTTTATAATTAGAATTGGATATTTTCAGAAAGTCATCTGTATTAAATGAATAAATATCAACCGGGAATTTTTCATTGTAGATATTTAAAATTAAGATAATTAAGCTGGAAATATTTTTGAAGCATTCTCTACAATTTTTACAGTTAAATAAATCTGCTATGAGCTTTGAGAGTAACTTAAATTTCTTCTTTTGAACAATTCTGTTTGTTGATTTTTTAGATTTGAAAATAGTATTCAAAAAAACCTCGACTTTCCTTTCTATAATCTGCGAATTCAACATGTTTTCAGAAAATCAATTGAATTTATGAACTATCTTGAAAGGAATATAAAAAGAGAGTGGTTTTTTACGGAGACCGATTTAAAGTTATATCTTTATTGATATTGATATTCACAAAGGCATTCAAATTCATTCATTAAAATTTCTTGGTATTCCGGATGTCTTCTAGCGAATGGTATTTTCTCGTTTCCAAAATAAATGTAATTACATACTATTGTATTTCCTACATTTGAAAAGGGTACACTAATAGTTGAGAGATTAGATGTAGGATCCTGTTCTGAGAATCGAAAAATTTCTTGAACTATTTTATAAATATTGTCTGAGGACATTATATATTCATCTTTAATGATGTATTGAATCTTTATATTTATCTGATATAAACCTAGTCGGTTTAAGTTATTAAAACATTAAGAAAACCAAATGTTTTTATATAAAATACATTGAATTCCCCCTTTTTTTCGTGAGAGATTTAATTTATGGTTAGCTCGAGATTTATAGTTTTAATTATTGAATTTCAATGAAAGTTAAAATAAGATGAGTTCTGTTCATATCAATAAATTTTTTAAGCAATTCCAAATTCTTGCTTAAGGATGAGCTTGTATTCGTGTTCTCGTTTTTGAAAAGGTATATTTTCTATTCCAGAATATATATCGGAAGGTTTAGAGTGCTTAACTAAATCTGAAAACGGAACAATCGCATTTGATATGTCAAAAATTAATTCTGAAGCATTTCTGGTAACATTTTTATATAAATCTTTAAATATCATAATTAAATCACACGAAATTTAATTTTTCTTATTATTTTTATTAAATTCCTTTACAACATATTTGAATACTTCATGGTAGTATTCTTTTGGCCTCTTTCCATGCATATTAAAATTTTCAGTCAAGTATTTTCTTTCTTTTCTCGTATTAGTCACCACGCTTTTTCGTTAATGCTAATTTTCTTATAATACTAAAGTTCATATTTTATATTTAAGAAAATGTGGTAAAATATTGAATATAATAATTATCCAAAAGCAAATAATACTGAAAATACAATATATTTTATTACAATCAGCATAAATTTAAAATTATTTTTAAAAAAAATCAATAAATTCAATTTTAACTTATTTAAAGTTTGTTAAACTATTCTAATGAAAAATCTGAAAGTTTTCAAATAGTATTTACAAAAGTTTGGAATACTAAGTGTTTATATTAACAAATCTGAAATTCATGTTTTAAAATCAGTTTGAAATCAGGATCTCTTTCTTTATAAGGTATTTTTTCTGTTCCAGAGTAAATGTCTGCTGGTTTAAAAGATTTGCATATTTTAGAAAAAGGAATAACTACTTTTGAGAGATTCAAATTAAAATCAAAAGTATAATATTTTGCTTTTTTAAAACCTTCTAGATCACTTTGATGAATTTTAATTATTTGATTTACACTCATAATAAAACCTCTGTTTTACTTATTCCTTATAAATTCTATCTCCTCTGTATTTAAGGTTTAACCCAACTTTCTTAATTTCTTCACTATGAGTAAAAATTAAATTTTTAATAGCTTTTATACTCACATCAAAATGTTCTGCTAAATCTTCTAAAGCGACATCATCAACCATTTCAAAAAATTGGACTAATTCTTTTATTATATCTTTCTCGTATGTTTTTATTGATTTATCTAATACTATACTTGCTGTTTCTAAAGCCATTTGTGCTGAAATTTCTTCTACATCAATTCCATAGTTTCTTTTTAATAAATCAGGATTATCTTCAATCCATTGATGGACCATATTTCTCATAGTATTTGATAGAGAGATATTTCTATTAATTGCCATCTTACTAACAACTTTACGATCAAAATTGTCTAATTTAACAGAAATTCTTTTCTGTTTTTCTTCAATTTCTTCTTGAGTTTCAGATTCAGTTGGCATTTTAATGTTACCCCGACAAAATAAAAATGATCTCCAATGTATATAAATGTTTGCATTTTTGATCCTAAAATGCATCAATTGTGATGCATAAATTTAAATATGAAATCAATCTAATAATATCTTAATAATATCGAAATATTACTTCGATATTGCCGACATTTAAAAAATGAACTTAAAGTGTGTGTGTAAATGTTAGAATTATATACCCCTAATTATGAAGTAATCAATACAAAGGAACGAATTACTATTGATTTAATAAAAGATGGTCAAGAATTTTTAAAGCAGTTTGAGATAAAAAAGGATCTTCTATTAGACACTATTTCCCTAGTCTATAAATATTTAAGAAGTAATAGTAAGATTCCGCAAAATGTATTTAAGTTCTTTATTGGTGCATATTACATAATTTCAAGACATCCATTTGCTTTTCCTGCTCATGAATCTAAAAAAGAGTTTTGTAAGAAATTTAGGCTTCCCATTAGTTCTCTAGAGTATTGTGTAGAGAAAATAACAGAGAGTTTGAACTATATCGTAATTTTAGATGATAAAAATTTTCCTTATTTTTTAGATTTAAAGCGAGACATTAACATGAACGTAATAAAAAAAATGGCTAAGTTACGAGTGGATAGAGAAATGATGAAATTCCTAATATACAATAAACCGATAAATTCACAAATCTTAACCGAAGAATTAGTGAATGAATCCATATTTGAACATAAAGCTTTTCCCGAAGAATTATTTCGGCAACTATATGAAATAGCTTTTAAGTTTGTTGAAAATGAGTTTGTGGAATATAAAAATTATGTTAAATTACAAAATAAGTACCTATTTTAAAGGATCAATCAAACACCTAATGATTTTTCATAAGGAGAAATAATTATCCTTTAATAAAGATTCAAACCTTCTAATATATTATTTATTTTAGAAAAAAGGCCTAAAACTAAACTTAACTCTTTTTTCGACATAAATTTTCTTCCAAAAATGTTTCTAAAAGCAAAATATAAGTTATCTTTCTTGTAAGATGCTATTTTTAGTGTATCAATTATATTTTTTATAATCTCAAATAATATTAATCGATCTTCTCTATCAGCTATTAGAACGGGATTTTTTCCTCTTCCAATATTTATAATATTAAGTTTTTTATGCATCTCATATAACATAATTCCACAAGCGTGAGATAAATTTAGGACGGGATATTTATCGTTCGATGGAATTCTTATAAGAATATCTGCTCTACTAATCTCTTCATTTGTAAGTCCTCGAGACTCTTTCCCGAATAAAATTGCAATTTTTAAAGGTTTAACCGAAACAGGAAGAGTAAAGTCATCAGGATATATTGATAATCGCCTAATATTTGAAAAACTTTTTCCTTTCGCTGTTGTTGCTATAACAAAATCATAATTTTGAATGAGGTATTGAAATTCAGTTATGTGATTGTTCTGATTATTTAATTCAATAATTTCCGCATTTAATAGGATATTTTTACCGTGCATTGCAAATCCTTGAGTATTGTAGCTCATAATCTTCTCTACGCTTTCAATTGGATTAAAAATAACTAATTTCGTAAAATTGAAATTTTCCATTAATCGAGCAATTGAACCTATGTTCGCCGCAGTCTCAGGTTGTACTAAAATAACAGTGAAATCCAAATTTTCATAATCAGGCTGCATCTGAATAGATTTAAATTCCATGTTAAGAATATACTTTTACTATAGTACCTAAAATCTTTTGTACAATTTCAATCTCTTTACTACTAATTGGATTCATACAGAGGCTAACTTCTCGTAGTTCTGGTAAATTAGGAAAATCTCGAATTTTTGAGATATTATTGTTATAGAATGTAATTTCTTTAAGGTGAGTGAGACTCTCAATGCCTTTTATCTCTGATATTCTATTAGAGTCAAGTATTAATACCCTCAAATTCTTAAGATTGTCTAGACCGTGAACTTCTGAAATCTTATTTCCCCCAAGAGCTAATTGTCTCAAATCTTTAAGATTTCCAAGCCCCTCGATATCCTTGATTTTGTTATCCCAAAGATTTAAAACTTTTAACTTTTTCAAACGTTCGAGCCCTTCTATCTTACTGATCTTGTTATGACCAAGATTTAAAAATTCTAAGTTTGTGAGATTCTCAAGTCCTTTAATCTCAGAAATATGATTTCCAGGGAGTGAGAGATATCTTAGATATTGAAGATGATCAAGATTTTTAATCTCCGTTATTTCATTGCAATTCAGTCCCAGTTGTCTTAAATAAGTCAGTTTTTCAAGTCCTTTAATCTCAGTAATTTTATTTTGAAACAGACCTAAAGCAGTGTAATCGGTTGATGTTTTTAGCTCGGAAATGGTCGTAATGTCGGTGATCGTGTCACCAGTTGTCTTTTCGATATAAGGAGGAAGCGTAATATTAAGGTCTTCACGAGTATACTGTCTTGAAAGTGATTTAGATCCTATACGATATTTTTCAAGGTTATTATCAAGTTCATGCTTATCAAAAAGAATGCTATAATATTACCAGTCAGAAAATTTAGCAAAATATGAGTTTATATAAATATTATCAAGACCTTCGTAAATTAATTGTCTTTCCTCATCTGAGAAATCATTTAAAAAACCGCCCTGTTATAAATATAACATAACAGGTATTGAATGATTACTAAACCTCTCGATGATTTCTTTCTTGAAAATCTTTATTGCTTTTAAGTCGCCTAAATTTGTCAATCCTTTTAATAAAGGGAATGCTAAATTACGATGAAGGAGTCTGGTATCATAATCATTTTCGATCCATGCCTGTAGATTTGAGCAGTGCCCCCAGAACTCCTCCTGAGGAGTAATATCTATCTGATTATATTGAGTGCTGTGATCTTTTTGCTCTAGATCATCAATTGAACGAACCTCAGAGAGATCGCTCATTTTATCTAATGATAAATGAAAAGCTAAGTATTTACATTGTCTAAATAACTGATTGTTAAGGTAAATATTTATGTTGCCTTCCTCCAACTTCAGAGAAATATATTTACTAAGCTGCACTTCATTGTTCCCAAAATGAGGATAAACTACTCTATTACCCATTAATCGCACTAGGAATAAATAAATCTGATTATAATTTAATTCTAAACTTTAAACAATAATTATATAGAAACATATATATAAAAGAATATGGTGGCATGAAAATTACTTCTTACCCAAGAAATGATCTAAGTCTAATTGGTCCTTTAGGTCGTCCTTAATCATAATCGTATCACCTGAGGGAAACATCCCACCATTAGTACGCTTCGCTTCATTAAATCTTAATTGTGCTTCGTGAGACCAAAACCTTGGAGCCACTCCATATTCAAAAGCTAAGGAAGCTATCATTCCCTGTGCTATATACTCCCTCTTGTTATCATCATTAAGATTTGTCCTATGATTCTCCTTGCGTATCCATAAGTAGTTACTAAGGAGATTATTCTCTTTATTGAAATCAATGTGATGAATAACCGCAATCTCAACACCATCTTCATTAGTAGCTAATAAAACAATATTTCCTGTTTGAAGATCTTTATGAGGAGTTAATGTTAATTTTTTCCATGTAAAAACCTCTCCTGTAAATCCGTCAAACACATGATAAACTTTCTCCCCGTTTTCAATTGTAATATATCCTCCTTGCCTATTAAAAAGAACTGTTCTTATCATTTCTTGAAATTTGGCTTTGTTCCAGACTTTAGGATGAACAGTGGAGGAGTCTCCATAGATCTGAAGATTTCTTTTATCTATCCATCCTTGAAGTGACTCGTATTTGTGTTTAATCTCATCGATTCTATTTTTTGGAATATATTTGTCTAACAAAGCAATTATATCATTATAGGCTCGTGAACTTAAAGGTTCAGATCGTAATTTGTCTTTTATTATCTGCTTTTCAAAACCACGAAATACTCTTATGAATCTACTAGGTGAGTTCTCCGAGATGATACTATAAAAATTTATTCCAAAATATTGTGTCAGTTCTTTTAAAGAAGGACTAGCTTTTTTCCATCTATTTAAAACACTAAACTTATCTCGAAGCATGGCTACAATTTCAATTTCGGGAGCTTTGAGAGAATCTTTATCTGTCAAAAAGATGCTATCAAGATAAAAGCCTACTGCCTTTACAAGACCCTTGATGTAAGCCTTATCCTCTTGGTCAATTATATTTTTTTCGCAGTACCTCCAGAGATTGCTAACTTTTAGGGCACCATATTGGTCTTGTAATATATCAGAATAAATTCTCTTTTGACTCTCAACAATACGCTGCATGAAGTTAGTCATTGGTATAAAACTGCCTTCTTGTTTTGAAAAAACTTTTCTAGCTGCCTCCAGTAATGTATACAATGGTTTATCTCGAAGTTCATGATAATTTGGTAAATTATTCTGAGCACTATAAACATCTAACATCTCCAAAAGACGTGCCCGTCTCTCTAAAGTGATATCAGGATCTTCAATACTCATAAAAAAGTCTTGAAATTGTTCAATTTTATCAGGACTGAAATCTCTAACTTTAGTAATTTTCTGTGTAAAATAAACTTTCTGAAATCCTTCGGAAAATAAATATGGGTGCTGGAATTCATTTAAAACTTCAGCTAACTTAGAAGTAAATGAAAACTTCTGACTTCTTTGAAAAACTATATTCCTTAAAATGTGAGCTTCAGTAGCGATCTCTACAAGTACATCAAAACTTTCCCGATTCTTAGTTATCCAGGTCCTTACGCTGTCCCTAAAAACTCTTTTATCAGAAAGTAATTGAATAAGAACATCCTCTGAATAACGGGCAAGGACCGCTTCAGCAAGAGTGCTCTGTGGAATCTTTGCTACCAACTTTGTATATAATGCTTCCGCCATTTCATAAACGATATGGCGCGCAGTAATTCTTGTCGTTAAACGAGTATTAATGGGATTAAAAGCAAGACCAATTGTGCCTGATGCAAAAGCAGTTATAATACCTAAAAGTGGATTAAATATACCAATAAATTTACTAGCTGCAAATCCTAAGGCTACAGCAGCAGCAGTTATAACTCCTGCTTTATGCTTTTTCAGCCACTCAGATATCTTGC
>CAZRBD010000017.1:7972-38790 GCA_964598265.1 uncultured archaeon | reverse complement strand
ATCAGGTTGAAGATTCATGAATATTTATTTCAACCAAAAATATAAATTTAGAGCTCTTGCTTTTATAATAATAACGATCTTCAAAGAGATCCATTCCTTTGAGGACCTCAATTATGCTCAATTCTTGAAGGAAAATAATAATATAGAATAACGATTTAATTCCTGAATAGTATTATTTACCAATAATTCAATAACGACTGCTTGTTTATTACTAAATTTAAGTTACATATTTCTGAAGCGAAATAGGAGAATAAATTAGAACATCTCATAAACGAATACTTTTTATATGAGGGAATCCCTCAATTAAGTTTGGAAAGGCCACTGTACCTTATGCAAGGACACCGGTGTTAATCGCCCTCTCATTAAACAATTACATAATTATATACCGTTTTCCTTAATTTCATATAAGTGGTTTATGTTCGAATATAAACTGCTTTTGAAATTCAAATGAAGCTCCAGCATCCTTTAGAATGGGATTTAGCTCTTTAAAATTAATTCGCCTTTTATAATATGGAGTCTTTCCAATTTTCGAAATTTTTCTTCTTAGCCTTATAAATTTACTATAGAAAATGAAAAATATGAAACTAGGGATTGTATATCCACCTATCTCTAAATATATTATAGCTGGAAGTTCAATAACTGCACCCATAAAAGCGATCATGCCAAATAATAGAATCCAAAGTAAAAAAAGTATCCGAACCATTGATTTTTTATGCTTATAATTTGAATATGAAGAGTTTTCTCGTGAATGGTTCTCAAAAAATTGTACTTTAGCTTTAATGTAACTTAGTAAATGCGCAAATTTTAAGTAATTAATAACATACGAATTTGAGCTCTTATGATAAGGAAAAGTTAGACCTTTCTTTAAAGAGGAGACTTTCCTCCCGCAAACTAGGACTTTAGATATTATTATCCTATAAATTTTTCCGTTTTTATGTAAGAAAAGACCTTTATCCAAGAACGTTTTTTCTAGTGAGAAATTCCAACGCTCTTTTATTAATTGAAATAATGGTCCTTCTGTGTAAAGATCTTGAAGAATTTCGCTCTCAGACCTTACTAATCTATATATAGTAGCGTTAACAACCTGCTTTGCATAGAATTTCAAGTCAGAATTTACATTTACAGTTCGAACTTTTCTCTCAGAGACCCTCAATAAGTCCCTTATATCGAATAATCTCACGGGTGTGATAAGTAGGACGCCCTTACCATTCTCAGTCTCTACTGGTCTTAAAGCTAAAATATCAATATCTTTAAAGTAATATTTTAACTTTCCCTTATTATCCACTATTGTATATTTAAATTCTTTTAAAGCACCCTTGATACTTTTTTTCAAATTAGTTATTTCGTTCTCATTTAAATATAGCTTTGAGATTTTTGCCAAGTCGTTTGCTTTTCTTTTATCAATCCCTTTTATACTAACTAATTCCCCTTCACTTTTATTTGCTAATTGCATAATGGTACTTATTCCCCCCTGTTCTAGCTTAACTGCAATGGCTTTACCAATCCCATTTATTCGAGTGAGAATTCTTAAACACCTCTATTTTATCCTCATATTAAAGTTTATAATATTTTTTAAAAGCTATTATGGACGCAATCCCTGTTATTCCAATTATACTAATTAAAATAAAAAAATGATAACCAGGTATAAGCTGCTCTCTTTTCTCTAAATCACTCTCCTCTGAATCAAATCTTTTTTTATCATAGATTATCGCACGATAGACAATATTTCCTGCTACATCTTTTGCATAAAACTTGACGGTTATATTAGCAAATATCGTTTTTTCCCACGCTTCCTTGTTAATCGTTCCTGAAAGTCGATAACTTTCATTTTTAGTCAAGTACAAATCTTTAGAAAATTGCGAACTATTAAAGAAAGTTATACCTTCATCTATCTAACCACTTTACTTATCATAAATTAGACTATAAACTGAGTTAATATAAATAAAAAATTTCAGATTTGAGAAATTAGGAAAATTTAGGAATTTTACCAATATTCAATAAATTTCTTTACTCTTTTCACTTATAACTAGAAATTACCTACAAATCGTACCAAGGAAGAAAATTATATTTTTTTCTTTTATATATGGATAATATACCCATATGACAAAAAAATATTTAAACTATAAAAAAAAATAAATTATTGACTAAAAATCAAAAGAGTTAAAGATGAAAATTCAAGAAAAGTCCGTCATATTTTTTGTTATATCTTTTTTTCTTCTGTTTAATATTGTATTTCCAAGTCTTATCCCATCAAGTAGAATATCATCAATCAAAGATAGCGCGCCAAATCCAGCTAATTCAATCCCAGCTATCATTTGGACTACAGATGGCATTCCAATTAATACAGCAAATAACTCTCAACTCAGACCAAGAATTATTAGTGATGGTGTTGGAGGGACAATTATTGTATGGTACGATGAGCGAAATTTACTTTCCACAGGGTATGATATCTTTGCTCAAAGGATTGATGCAAACGGAAACTTTTTGTGGAACTCTGATGGAATAGCAATCTCTACTGTAAATAATGATCAGACCTTACCTGAAATTGTGAGTGATGGAACTGGAGGAGCAATAATTACATGGCAAGATGAGCGAGATTGGTCAAGTACAAGATTGGATATTTATGCCCAGAGAATTAATTCCGCAGGAGATTCGTTATGGCTACCAAACGGAACTTCTATTTGCAGCGTTAATGGAGGTGCTCAGTACGCTAAGATTATAAATGATAATGAGGGAGGAGCAATTATTATATGGCACGATGATCGAAATAATGGCATTTATGCGCAGAAGATAAATTCCACAGGAATCGTTCAATGGAACTTAGATGGAATTCCTATAGCAAGTACAGCTTATTGGCCTCAATTTATTGGAGATGGAGAAGGGGGAGTAGTTATTATATGGGAAGACGGTCGATCTGGAAGCTTAGGTTCAGACATCTACATCCAGAGATTCAATTCTTCTGGGGTACCCCAATGGACTCCAACCGGTACAGCGATCTCCACTGAGAAATTTGACCAAAAGAACCCTCAGCTTAATAGTGACGGAGCAGGAAACATAATTATTGTGTGGGATGATGATCGAAAATACGACGATCAAGATATTTTTGTCCAAAAAGTTAATTCTACTGGCAATACACTTTGGACACCTAATGGTACGGCAATATGTACTGAAGTTCGTATGCAGATAAACCCAAAGATTATAGATGATAACGAGGGTGGAGCGTTTATCGTTTGGGAAGACTCTCGTAACTATTACTCTGACATCTATATTCAAAGAATTAATTCTACAGGTGATGCTTTATGGGTTCAGAATGGCACAAGTGTCAGCACTGCCCTTGATGGTCAACATGACCCCAAATTAGTTAGTAATGGTAAGGGAGGTGTTTATGTCACTTGGTTTGATGATCGAGGGATTTATTTTGCCGACTTTGATATTTATATCCAATCAATTAATGGCATGGGTGAAGTTCAATGGACTCCAAACGGTACTGCAATAACACAATTGAGGTCTGCTCAAATATTCCCACAGTTAATTATCAATCAAGGGAATATTATCATTGTATGGCAAGATTCTCGAAACGACGAGACCACTGGAATAGATATATATGCTCATAAGGTTATTGATAATATGAGACCAATATCTAACCAGCTTTCTTTTATCAATACTACGATGTATGCAAACGAGACCATTGACTGGATACTCACGGATGACTGGGGCGAAGGTGAGTATCGAGTAAAAGCAAACGATACTTCGGGTAATTACACTATCTGGCAAGATTGGCAACCATGGATTAACAACACTGTTCTTAACATTCCAATTAATCGAACCCAAACGGGAGTTTTCAATTATACTATCGAATTTTACGACATGTATAATCTTACCGGTGAACCGAATACCGTTATAGTAAATATCGAAGAGGTCACACTCCCCGAAGATCTTGAGCCCGAAGATCTTGGTGAGGGTGAAGAGGATAATCTTAGCATTTCTTTTGGGATTTACTTTACTATACCTTTGCTATTCGGTATAATTATAATGGTGTTGACGTCACGCAGAAAATAGCTAAGACAGAAGGCATAATTTAAAATTCTAATTTTTCTTTTTTTTTAAATTTCAGAATTCTCAAATATTAGTTGAATATAAATTCATTTTGCCAAATGTTCTTGTTATGCTAACTTTCTTCTCGGCTACTAACACTTTTAAATAAGTACTTATCGTACCTCTGTTATATTTCAATTCTTCCGCTATTTCTCTTATAGAAAAGTCTTTAGGATGATACTTTTCCAACATTTTCAATATTTTTTGCTTGATTTCTGGATCGGACATAGCACATCTCAGTTCTTTATAGAATTTTTATAGGTTTTAGTATATTTTTAGGGACATCTTTTTTAATAATCATCATCAATGCTTATCATATATAATGACTATATATATTTAAATTCAAGGTGAGATAGAAATTACAAGTTTTAAAGAAAATTTAAAAATTCATAGTTTACTTCAAGAAGATCATATTCTTAAAGAAGAGCTTGATGAAATTTGGAATTCATTCGAGAACCCGAAGGATTTTAACTTAGAAACTGTCTATTCATTTATCACATCTCTTATGGATTTTTTACGTATGATCTATGAACTTGCGAAGTTGCCTAAACCTCAAATGTCCATAAGATTCAAAAACCTTAGATCTTACGCAGACTCATTCACAGAATATAATAATTCAGAAGAAAAGGATGATAAATTCTAAAATCCATTTTTCTTTATATTTTAGAGATTATATTTAAAATAATGAAGAAAATTGTGAAATCCTTACTATCTCAACGACCTTCTAATAAGGGTATTCCCTATAATTCTTTATCGTAAAAATTATAATCGAAGTGACTCTAAAATGCTTCGAATTTACGACACCAATGTTTCAATAAATCAGAGCTGCCCAAGGATATAAAACAACCCCCTCATAAATTGACATAAACCAAAAATTAAGTGTAAATAAATGATACATACAAATAGATCAACATATAAAAAACCAATAAGCCATCTGAACAAGAAATTTCCAATAGGTTTTAGGACCATTTATTTTCGATTACTACCTGATGATATCAAATTGCAAATTATTTCAAATAAAATTAACCAGATGGGTAGAATTGAATTTAAAGATATTTGCTCACAACTCAATTTCACTGTAGACGACATCCATGAGGAAAGACACCAATTAGAAGAGTTTCAGAGCTCTCTAAGTCTAAAGATGAAAGATACCCTTGAAATGGCTAAAAGAAACGGCAAAAAAATAAAACAAAAAGAATTTGATAATTTAAGGTTAAGACTCGACTTATTTAACCATAACTTGGATAAAGAATATAATCGAATATTTCCACTCCTTACGCAAATGATAAAGAAAGTAAAATATATCAAGGAGCTTGTAAAAATCAATATGAAAAACAATAGAATCATCTTTAACCTCCAAACAGTCATGGAAGCAGACGTTAAAAAGCTTAATGATGAAAGAAAAGAATTGTTACTAGCACTAAGAGGTAATGAAGATCTTAGCTCAACTACAGTCCAAGAACACCAATCTAAAATTAAAAAATTGAAAACATTTATTTGTAATTATGTAAAACAGGTGTACGAGCCAATAATCAAGAAGCATAAAGCACTACTGCACAACACAGATACAAAGTTGGAACAATTCCTATTTACCGTAGTTGACGATATTAACGAGAAGATGGAAAAGATTAAGATTAAACATCATTTAGATATGCAGAACTTCTACTTTGATGATGGTTTAGAACTTTGCTTGACGGTTAAGAACAAATTTCCGAGCAAATACCCAATCAAGATTTTACATTTTAACGACTTAGACACACCATTGAAAAAAAGGATCATTCAAATTCTCAGATCTCAACTATAACTTGTTCTTTCCCTCTGTTCCAGAATTTACGAAAATCATAAAACGCTCACTCACCCCTTAGCTTTTACCAATTCTTTCCTATTTTTTACGTGGTTAAAATAGAATCTCTAAATCTTGGGTTTTTGTCATCCGCTTCTTTTAAATAATAGAGATTCTAAAAACCCTCCCTTTTTTATTTCAAAGAGTATATCTCGTATAATTATCAAACCCCAAGATTCCAACCCTCCTAATATAATTTACAAAGCTACCTCTCACCTATTTTATAAATAGCTAACTTTCTTTTTTTATCTCATTCAAATTATATCTCGGAGGATATACGCAAAAATGAAAAATCAGATTTTTAAAAAACCACATTTAATTGTTCTTGATTTTGATGGGTTAATTTATAATAATGTCAGGGGAGATTATTCCATAAATATCGATTATACTAAGATTATCGAAGCTCGTCTTTTTTTTCAAGAGCTTTCATACCAAGTAAATATCTTCGATCCCCAACAATTTGCCCACGCTACAGAATTTATATTAATTTCAAGAAGATTTTTTCGTCAGAAAGAAGTTATCCTTACATATTTACGACATAAAGGATATAAATTCGACGATACTCATTTCTGCCATTTCGATCCACGTATAAATTCACTAAGTAAGCATTTAAGAGACGAAAGAGCCTTTCTTATCGAGTATTGGTCAGCCAAAGCAAACCTCATAACCGAAATCTCCCGATCAGAAGTATATAAAACTATTACAGTAATCGAAGGAAATAATACACTCTGTTCCATGCTCTACGATTTAAATTTTACAGTGATACAAGCCCAATTTCCCGATCTCACTACTAACATTCTTTTTTCTCGTTTTCCATACCTAAATCATTATAATTCTTTGATTAACACAATTGGTGAGGTATTATAACCTTAATATCTCCGACACTAATTATTTCAAGTTTCACGAGATACATCTGGAGATATTGCGAAAAAGCTAAGCGTATTTTCTATTAGATAATATAAAATGCTAATTGAAAATGAAAAACGCGTACTGACAATTCTCGCCACCTACCGTAATTTTCTTAGAATAGATAAAATCGTCTATTACACCCGCCTCCCAAAATACATTATCGGCTCACAAGAGCAGGATTAAATTATTTTCAAATTATAAATAAAAAGAAAAATGGTATTAAAAATGATAATAGAAATATAGAGAACTTTTTTTTTTTAAACCTTTACTTCTTTTAACGATTATTTAAAATAAGAAGTGAGCATTCGTTTTAGAATTACTTGTAACTCTTTTAGCACATCATCCTTAACTAACTCCGCACATTCGTACCCGAACTCTACCAAAAGCTCTTTAAGTCCCCCATTTCTACTATCATCTGTTTGTTCCATATCACTAACAGTTTGATCCTCCACAATTTTCTGTATTCTTTCCTTCAAGACACGCAATCCCATACCCACTAACTCTTCCCGTTTCCGAACCCCCTCTTTAGTCAACCTATATTCTTGCCTGTCATCTCCTGCCCGTTCCAAATGTTTTTTCAATCGTACTTCAATTAATCCCTTTTTTTTCAATTCTCGAAGTTTTGCGTTTAATGTTCCGGGTTTAATTTCGGAAAAATGGCCTCTGATCCTACTTGAAGTAATAAAATGATCGATAGGAAGAAATAATAACAACTTCATTGTATTAAAAATTCCATATATATTGGCAATACTCATAGATTGATAGCTCATCTTAGTTTTTCAAGTTGTCATTATTATAATAATTAGTTGTTAATATATATATAATTAGTTATAAAATAGTAGCAAATAGTTGTCATTAATATGATAGATATATCTGGCAATCAGAACCTTAGTAAAAGAATTAATAAATTTTAGAGCTCTCTATTTTTATTAACTCACATTTCATTTATTCATTCATGATGAATAATTTATATACTGTTTTGAAAAAAAATGGACAACCTTTAACATATAAAGACCTAATAACTGAGGAAAGGGTTAATCAATTAAAACAGACATTAAAAAAATATAAGAATATTGTAAAAGGTTATAGTGAGGGAGGTGATAAAGAAAATCCTATATATCCCTCTCACCTTATTTTAGACACATACACATTTGAAAAACCATTAACGAGTATAGAAGAGTGCGATTTGAAGAATATAGATGTATTACACTTTTTCCAAGACATGAAGAACTTTTTCTTTGTTACCTATAAATCCAGTACTTCTGAAATTAATGTTTCTCGTTTTAGAACCTTATCAAAACTGCCTTTGATTGGTCTTGAAGGAAGTTATACAGAAATACGATTTTCAGAAGCCTTTGCCGATTTTGTAGGGAACTCATATGGCAAAACACCTAAACAACTAGCAAATTATTGCCTAAAAGAGAAGTTGTATGATTTAATTAAATAATTTTTATATTTTTATATCATCGAAATCAGGAAGAAGAACAATGAAGTGTAACTTTTTTAGAAAGAAATCTACTTGATGGGGATGTATTTGTAAAAGACACTTCCTTGTTATAGATTTGAAAGGCTTTTTGTGTAAGAAATGTTTCAAATATTATTAAAATTAATTATTTTTCCTTTTTCTTTACCTTTCAACTTTTCTTGGTTGTTTAGAACCTCTTAACTTTTGTATGTTTCCAAAATAGACCGGAAAAAATTAAAAAAACACAGACACAGACAACTCCATTTAAAAATTGAAGAAAATGGGGAAGAACTCCTCTACTCCACAAATCCTTCAAATAATAGTATTCCTCTTAATCCTTTGATCTTATAATCTTATAGCACTAAGAAACGATATGCCTTTAATTAGCCACAAATTCCCCATAATCATTTTATCCAACAAATTTCCACGAAGAAAGTTGAGTAAATAACAAAATATACTTAGACTATTTTATATTAGCTATTATCTATTCAAATTCTAATTAATTCACTAAATATAGACTCACAGCTTATTTAAATACTATCTCTAACTATTAAATTCATCCATAAACAAAGTTCACCATATTAAAATGACAACCATAATAGGATTCTTTAAGAGATTAACAGATGAGGCAAAATTGGATTTAGAAAGACTAGAAGAAATTTCCCGCACAATTCAAGATTTCCTCAATTACCCCACCAAATTCATCAGTAATCGCAGAAAAGTAGAGAATCGACAACTAAAAGACCTTTTTGACGATATTGCTGAAAAGATTATAATGCTCCCTTCTCTCTTAGAGAGGATACAAGTCAAGGAGAAGATACAGAGATGAAAGAAAACAGAGTTCTTATTATAGCGGGATGTTCTCAGAAAAAGCTTACCCATCCTGCCCCCGCCATCAACCTCAATCAGGGACAGCTTTTTCGTTCCATCAAGAAGGTCGCACGTCAAAACTACTTCGACTTGAAGATCCTTTCTGGTAAGTATGGATTACTAGATCCTAATGAGGTAATCCATCCATATAACCAAGAAATCAGAACTAAAGCAGATATTAAGAGAATCCAAGATTTAATCAAAGGCAAAATAGATTACATTTGGAGAAATTATGATTTGATTATTACAATCATGGGGAGAAAATATCAACAAGTCATGAAACCTTACTTTGACAACAAGTTCCATGTAGTTTTTGATAAAAGAGGAATTGGAGGGTATTTATCTAAAGTATCTCATTTTTCCAAATTGCTAACCTCTCAATTCCTTCAAGAAATTACTCAGTTCCGACAATTCGAGTGTGCTGAATACCTTTGGAGTTATTGGGATTTCGCAATTGGAGAACGATATCACGATCCAAATTGCCCCCACACCTGCATAAATTGTTACTTTCAAAAAGATAGCGTTTGCTCATTCTCAGAACTTTACCCGAACTTATATCAAAAGCACATCAGAGATTATCACGCCATCTTAAACGCCAGACATGAAAATTCTTTAGATAACAAAGAACAGATAGGTAGAAGTTTAAACTATTTTCAAAATACCACGTTAGACCTATTTTTAACCGAGAAAAAAAAGTTAATCACAGGTGAAAAGATATGAGAACTAACCTATTATTTGAGGATGAAGAAGATCTCTGAGCATTATCGAGGCAACAATGCTGATGAAATTGCCCAAATAATCGAGTCAAACCTAAACCAAACACCTAAACCAGTTTAAATATGCTTTAAGTAATAAATATTTTCTATTTTTTATTTCCGACTTTTTAACTTTCCGAGGGATTTTTTCTTAATTATTTTAATCAATTCTCAAAAATATAAAGATTAGTTGAAGAATTAAGGGAAAACTAAAATCCCGAAAAGATACTTCAACATGGGTATAACCCCCCTAATCTTTTTATCGTATAATCGCTCATTTTTTACATTTCCTAAGGATTTTTTTGTCTTCTCCTTTTAGTACTTTTTTGATAATCTTACCTGTCTTAAACAAGAACTAGCAAAGATGAAACATTTGGTGTTACACAAAGAAAAAAAAGAAGTACAGGATGATAAATTCTAAACTCTAAAAGATTTCATAGGCTAATAGTTCTGAATATTTTTCATCAGTCATGATACGATTACGATACCGTTACACAAATATATATTGGAGGAGGATTTCAAATTAATGATTCTTCCTTGCGTAAATTCCTATATTAATGACAAATCTTAACCCCCTTACGATATAAATAGAAATCTCTACTTTTTATACTCATGACAACTAAATCTAAATCCAGATATAAGAAATCATTTACAATTGAGCGAAGACAAGAGTATAAAGAGAAAAAGGAAGCCGAGAAACTCGAAATTCATGACCTCTATAAAAAATTTTTAGCCAAAAAAACCATACAAGATTTTATAGGAATCATCGCCAAATACAAATGCCTTCACACTTATTCAATGCGAAATACTTTATTAGCCCTCGCCCAAGCAGAAGATCGAGAGCATAAAGAGTTTGTCGGGGTTCTTAACAGCTTTTTTAATTGGAGGAAACAAAATATCCAAGTTCTCAAAGGCTCTAAAGCATATAAGATTTTTGCCCCTATTTTTACAAAAAAGAAAATTGAAGAAAAACCAGCTCAAGAAGAAGACACAGAAGAGAAGATACTCTCCTTCTTCAAATTAGCCAACACTTTTGATATTTCGCAAACCTCAGAATTTGAGAATTACATTAAAGAGCAAAAAGAGATAGATGAGAAGATTATGAAGAATCATGAAATAGATTATTCAACAGCAATAGATTTTGCAAAGAAACAGTTCCCTAAAATACCGATAGTTGAAGAGTTCAGACACCAAGAAAAGAAAGGAAGTTATGATCCACACACCCGCCAGATAACCCTTTATGAGAGATCCTCTCACACCTTATTCCATGAGATCGGGCATTTAATTACAATCGACATTTTAAAGATTGCGGGAGATATCCGAAAAGATTATGCTTCTAATGAAGTTTTAGCCGAAGTTAGTGCTTACCTCTTAATGAAGACCTTCAGCGAAAGCATAGACTACAATTTTGCGTACAGCAACTGCTGGAGCAGCAAAATAACCGATACTTTCGAAATAGGGGAATTTGAAAAAGACTTCAAGACCATAACACACTATTTAGAACAATTTAGCACCACAAAACCAAAAGGAGAGAGTGAGGCAAAGGATGGGATATAAAACGATCACCACAGACACCCTACCATTAAAGAACTTCAGTTTAAGCAAGATGTATGACGAGGATTACACACTACAACAGATCTACAAGATATTTAAACGACTTAGTAAAGATTGGAAAGCCTTAAGTAAAAAAGACACCAGCCTATTAGAAGAGATTCATGATTACTTGGAGGAGAATTATTACAAATGTCATATCTGCGGGGATTATTTTGAAGATCATGAATTCATTGAGGAAAACGCAACTCGTCAAGAATGTTACCCTTGTTTTACTGAATTTGACAATTACTAAAATCCATACCAATTAATTAGACTGCAAAATAAGTTATTTTATTTCTTTTTTTATTATTTCAACTTAATTAAGAGGAAATTGTCAATAAATCCTCTCACTCCACAAAATAATAACTAGAAATTTCTGTATGAATAGTATCATGACCGAATCCACACAACACAAAAAGGAACTTAAGTTAAGCCCGTTAGACAAAACGCTATGTTCTTGTATATATGACGTAATAATCAATTCCCACGATCACTGCATGTTAGAATTAGACGGACATCAATTCAGACCGAATGATTTAAAATATCTCAGACATCTACAAGATCAATTAAGTATTTACAACGATTCTAAGTATGATGAATATTTTGATTACATTTCAGATCTTTACGTCAGGTTAGCTATTTTAACTAATGAACATTTAAACATCGAGGGTAAGCTCTATTTTCGAGTATGTAGAATCATATACCAAGATCTAATCTTAGACCTAAATAAATTGAGATATTTAATTAATGTTAGTGTTTGGAGTGACGGAAGCAGTGACGTAGATACGTCAAGTTACTTAATATATCATAAAGGTAAATTATTGTTTACTAACGGTTGCCCCCCTACCTTACAGGATATCTTTGAATATAGGCAAGTAGAAGAATCTAATTATGATTTAGATGATATTAACCAAAAAGTTCTTACTCAATTATACTAAATAAAAAGCTTTTTTTCTAATCTTTTTTTTACTGTTTAGAACCTCTAAACTTTAATCACTTCTCAAATATATAGAGATTATTTGAAGAATTAAGGGAAAACTAAAGACTCCCGAAAAATCTTCACACATGGGCATAAACCCCCTAATCTTTTTATCATACAATTTTCAAGGTTTTTCACGATTATTAGAAGAAAGTCACTTTTTTTGAGATTGATTTCAGAAATTGAAATCTTTAAAACATAATATCTTATATACTAGACAATACTAAAATTTTTAAGTTAAATAATTTCAAATAAAAAGAGGAATTTCAATGGTTAAAAAATCATGTGAAAAGCATAAGATATTCAACTATTATTGCAACGACTGCCAAGAGGTCCAACGCAGATATGAAGTACGACAGAAAGTAAAACGATTGGAGCGGGGAGATTTCGAAATCTTGGATGCAGATAGAGCACCCCCTAGGAGAAGATTTCCACAACTTGATATTTTTAGAGGTAAGCAAAAAATTGGAAAATATCTAAAATACATTATTCCTGTAATTATTGTTGTTGTTGTTATCCTCTCTATTGTCTGGTTTTGGCCCGCTTGGATGGGACCTATCAGACTCAATGCTCAACTTTATGATAGTAAAGTGAATTATATTAATACTAAAGTGAATTTTTATGAATTTTATTTCTTAAACTTCTGGTCAATTAATTTCTTTTTTAATAAGACGGCATTAATGGGTGCAATCATTGGATGCATTATTATGAGTTTACCACCTAATCAAAACTTTTTAGCAATAATTGGAACTAAGTTAAGATTTGGTAAACCATCACGATTAAAAGCACTTATTTTTTGGTGGACAGCAGGATTTGTCTTATTTTATTTGGTTGGTATGATACTTGATTTTGATGGCAGCTTTTCTTGGATGATGTATTTGATTGAACTACAAGAATATGAGATCGCACCACTAATGATCTTCTTTGATGCTTTTGATGTACTCTCAAATCAGACGAATATTGATATTCAATTCATTTTCGTCTATGCAAGGGTTTATCTTCCACTAATTTATTATGTTTTTGCAATTTGTGGTTTTCGAATCATATTAAACATTGTAAGTAATTACTATTTGAGGCGAAATGATTATAAAATTCTTACAAATGCTTTATTACTTTCTGGATTGATTTTTGGAGCCCTTTTCTTTTCATTACCTACCTTTCCTTTAAATGGGATCCATCTAATTCAAATGTGGTCATTGTTACTAGCGTTCTTCATTTTAATTGGAGCAAGTATACCCGCATACATAGTAGGTCGTAAAGTAATAGCCCGAAATCCAAAAAAGAATATTTTCTTAAGAAAGCAGCAAATAAGAATTGGAGTACTTGTAGGAGGTTTGGTAATTCTTATTTTAATTCCTGTAATGATTAGTATTGGCCCGATGATCACAATTAGTAATACCGCAGTCTATTCTGAATATGAATGGGATAGAAAGATCAATAGAGAAATTATGTGGACTCGTGCATCCGCAGGATTAGATATGTTTGAAGAAAGACCTATTAGTAATTTCACCTTATCATCATCTCCTGAAAATGATACTCAAATGATAAATCAAATAAGACAATTTGACCAATACTTTGCTGTCCAGAGTTTAGCAGCAAAAATAGGTACAACATATGAAGGTTTAGCAGACTCGGATATTGTATATTTAAACGGAACGGAATACTGGGTAGCTCCAAAAACAATTAGATTATCTCAATTTTCTGATGATCCGGTTGCAACAAATACTGAATTATATGACCATGTAGAAGGGTTCTTGGCAATGGATACCTCTACAGGAGAATTAGTTAACGTTACCTCAATTTTTAATATTGCTGAGGATTATCCAATCTTTTTTGGCGAAAGTGAAAGTGAACGATTTTTAGAATCGCAAGGATTTCTGCCAGGATTAGGTGCTTATGATAATAACATCTTGCTTGGTACGGAATGGGCCGGTGAAATCGAAAACAATAATTACGTATATGAAGCTGCCCCAGACGGAAGTCTCGTAGGTTTAGAGGATTTTTGGTTCAATATAGGTCTCGGATTGGGGTTTGGATACGTCTTTGAAGGAGGAGCCCACCAGTATTTAATTAACAGAAACGTAAAAAATCGTGTACAATCAATCCTTTTACCTCAGTTGACGATTGATAATGATCCCTACCTAGTTTTTGATAGTCAAAATGGAAAAATGTATTATGTTGTCTCAATATATACTTCAATAGATATCGGCTCATATTCAAAATCTCCACTCTTACGATTTTTGGGGGTTAGTGTAGTGGATGTAATAAATGGCGAATTGACTTTTTATAAAAATCCCGCGTTAATTGAATCTGAAGCTGATCCAATGTATGATGTATGGAAATATTATCTTAACAGATACGATTGGGGCGAGGTCCCATCCTGGCTTAAAAATCAATTGAGATATCCAGAAGACTTATTTGAAGCACAATTAAGGGCAAATTATGTATACCATGTAGAAGAGTTAAAAACATGGAAAAGGGGAGATGATTTTCATGAAAGACCCGAAAACGGAGATCTATTCTATATTGAAACAGATTTAGGTAATGGTATTGAATTTGTTGGACTTGATTTAGTGGAATACAGAGGTACAGAAGCCAGAACGTTAGCAGGAATGTACGTAGTTAGACATGGTGATAATTTTGGTGAAGCATTATTCTACCACACTAGAAATGCTACTGAAAATTTAATTGGGCCTAAAACTGCTAGAGATACATATCAAACCGAAGCGACTCAAGAAATCTCCTTAATCGCGAACGCAAGAATGGGAAATACGTTACTATATCCTCTTGGAGGTTCAGTGTATTATTATATTCCTACATATAGTACTGTCGGAGGCTTACAACAATTAAAACTGGCAGGTTTTGTAGAAGCTTTTACTAGACAGGTAGGTTATGGAAGTGATGCCGATGAGGCATATGACGCATTAGGTAATTTTGGACCAAGAACATTTACTTTAACATCTGATGCTGGAAATCCTGATATAGACGGATTATTCAAACTAAATTGGACTCAATCAAAATTCGCTGAAACTTATACAGTCTATAGGAACGATACGCTGCTTGCAGGTGATTTACCTGATTCCCAAACAACTTATACGGTTTCTGGAATAGATACTGGAAGTTATGAGTTTTATATAACAGCCTCAAACGAATTTGGAAATGCTACAACAAATAGGATCACGATTGAAGTAAAAAGATTTGCGATATATTACCAATTTGATATTGATAACATAATAACATTACCAGATGATCTAGCGAGCTTCAGAATTCAACTTGAAAATTTTAATGAAACTATTGATGCTGAAGGATATAATGTTAAAGTAAATTTATCTCTCTTCCGAGCAGGTGGTGGGAATTTTTCAATTTTGGTTCCTCCAAGTACAATTATAGGAAATTCTAGTTTTATTTACGGAGCTTATTCTGGTATGCATTTTACCTTGGTAAATACAACTTTATTCTCAGGAGAAGGGATTATCCTAAATGGCTTTGTAAATAGTACAAGGACGGATATTATTATTAGATATAAATGGACCTTAATCGTTAATGACATTATTATCTATACTTCTGAAGAAAAATTCATTACAGTAACTTAATCTTATAACTTCCTTTTTTTTTTATTCTAAAGTCATTAGTAGGACATTAAGAAACTGAAAATCAAAAAAGAAGATTTGTTAAAATAAATTATAAAAGATCTTATTCTATTCTGTTAAGAAATGCTTCTATTTCTGTTTTATTGCACATGTGAAATTTCTTGTCTTCTGATTTGATAAATGCTAATCGAGTATTTTCCTTTGTTGGATCCTCATCGACAGACTCCTTGAGGGTCTTTAAGGTCAAATTCATACTTTCTTCGAAGGATAGATTAGGTTTATAATTTTCTTTTAAAAATTCTCGAGCAGTCGCCTCACCACTGCCAAGTGCATAGGCTTTAAATGAACGATAAATACCACTGGGAGATATTGTATAAATTTGTGTTCCAGCTTCATCGATTCCGATGAAGAAAAGAGCACAACCAAAGGGGCGTACACCGCCAAATTGTGAGTACTGCTGAGTTAAGTCAGCAACGGCTTTTGCCAGCATGGCTAATCGAACCGGTTCATCATAAGTCAGTCTGAATGATTGAGATTGAACTCTTGAATAATTTATAAGAGTACGCGAATCAGCATGTAAACCTGATATTGCAACTCCTATATGTTCATCAACCTGAAAAATTTTATCTATTGAATCGGCGTCCATTAGTATTGTCGGAATTTTAATTTGAGCTGTTAAGCAAACACCTTCTTTTGATTTAACAGCAATAGCAATTGTACCTCTCCTGACAGCCTCGAGAGCGTATTCTACTTGATATAGTCGTCCTTCTGGTGAAAATACTGTTAAAGCACGATCATATTGTCGTGATCCCCCACCAAACATGTTATTTTCTCTCTTTAATTTAATATTTTAAAAATTACGATTTTAGATGATTATAATAATTATAATAACAAAATCCTTTCCAAAATTTTAATTTAATGTTTATGACAAATAAAAAATTAGATTTTTTTGGTGCCTTTTAAAATCTCTATAGTCATTTGTATAAAAAAATACTTAGGCGCTTTTTCTTAAAATTAAATTTTGTTTGAAGCCCTTAATATTGATAATGTAATTTCAGTAAAGACATCATTTACAGCAGTCCCTTCTTTTGCGCTGCCTTCATAGTATGCAAGAGCTCCTATCTCATCTTTTAGAGAATCACCTTCAGTAGCACTTACCTCCCTTTTTCCATCATCTGCAAGGTCTAATTTATTTCCTACTAATATACCTGGTTTTGCGCCAACGACTTTTTCCACTTCATCTTGCCAGCCATGCATACTGGCGAAAGAGCTACGTCGAGTGAGGTCAAATACCCATATAACTGCAGAAGCCCCTCGGTAGAAGGGTGGACGAACAAAACTAAAGTGTTTCTGGCCCGCCAAATCCCAGAGTTGAAGTTTAATAGTAAAATTAGGATAATCTTCTAGTTCCACCTGTTTAGTAGAAAAGTTCGAACCTATTGTCATAATATAATTTTCTTTAAATGCGTTCTCACAATAGCGAAGGACCATGGAGGTTGTAGGTTATTAAACGAAATGTTTAAAAATATTTACCTACTCCACCGTCGCCTACTACAACCACCTTATATATAAATGATTTTAACGAAATCTTACCCATTCACCATCTCAGTTGATTAGATTAACCTAAGTAGTATCTATAATTATAGTACTTTCTTATACCATTCAAAGTTTGAATATCTTAATTATTTGAAATTGATATACTTGAGTTTTATTAATATTAATATATTTGATTAATAAAAATACTTATATTAAACTTTTATTTTTTGAAACTGATTTTACATTTTAATCAAATGATTATCTAATTGATTATCTTTTTTTAAGTTTAGATGCTCACTATTTAATTCCCATTAAGTTTATTGGGTTTTTTTTCCAATTTTTTCTTAAGAAATTCGATGTTTTCCTTCAGAGTTTCAGTTATTGGTGCTTCACTCATCTCTACGTTTTCTAGGACCTTAAGTGCCTGTTCAAATAATTCGAGTGCTTCTGGAAATTGAGATCGTTTAAAATACAATGCAGAATCTTTAAAGGAAAAAAATTTTGATGAAATTATTTGAAACGCCGTCATAATAATCCAAGAATAGATAAATAATGTTAATACCCATTCTATTAAAGGTTGCCATGTGATTAAAAAAATTACCAAGGTAGCACCAGTCGCAAATCCGAAGTAGGCTAGATATTTCTTAAAAGCTGGACCTTTATACATTTTTGCCTTAGGAACATTATACATTAAAATGCTATAGAGGACAATATATATGCCAGAACCAATAAAAGCAACCCCTGCAACAAATGTGTGGAATAACATGAATGAGTCCCATGATACATCACGGATTATACCAACAAGAGCGACGCACACACTAGTAAAGATTGATACTCCAGTTGCCAATCTTCTAATATTTTCTTTAATCTCTATAAGTTCTCTCTCGAGATAAATGTAAAAGGGGATACATAATGAGCCACCTATGACAAAACTAATACTAAATAACGATTTGAGTGCCTTATCTCCTAAAGCGCTAACGGTATCCTTTAAAGGGCTATAGTCAGGCGTGAGAAAAGCAGTTATAATTAGTAAAATAGCCGATACTAACATGCCAAAAAGCCCAAAAAACACTTCTAAATTACTATCAGATCGCATTCCCACTAAGATTTCACCAATAAATTTAGTTCTATTGAAATATTTATTCAATTATAACAGTTTTGTAATATACTAATTATTAAAAGTTTATATTTAATCTTTGTGTCGTCTCGACCTTATTTAATGTACTTTGAGTATAATGATATAAGCTCTTACACTTGGAGAAATCTATGGATTTGATAAAAATCAATAAAAACTAAAATTTTAAATAAAAAAAGTAGATAATTATAAGTTAATTATATGTCTTTTTCAAAATATTAATTGAACTCTAGTAATATTAACCACAATAATAAAAAAGTTGAGGATTGAATCAAAAATGGGGAAATTTACTTTTAAAATAACTGTGATTGGGGATGGAACGGTAGGGAAAACTTCTTTGATAAAAAAGTTCACACAAGGGGGCTTTGAGGACGATTATGTTAAAACTATTGGAGCTCAATTCTCCAAGCACGAAGAAGAGATAGATAGTGATATTTGTAAACTATTTTTCTGGGATATCGCTGGACAGGACACTTTTCATTTCTTACGCCCTACTTTTTATAATGGAAGTGTTGGTGCAATACTTGTATATTCCGTCGAAGAGAATGCCTTTGGTAAGGAAAGTTTAAGCCATGTTAAGAACTGGCATAATGAGATAATAAAATATTGTGGAGAAATTCCTGTGCTACTATTCGGAAATAAAGTAGATTTGGTTGACGAAAAAAATTTGGATGATAAAAGAGTTTTCAAACTAATACAAAAACATAACATTGATGGTTATTATAGAACATCTGCAAAAACAGGATCTGGCGTTATTCAAGCATTTCACACTCTAATTAAAAAATTACATTCCAAGTATAAATTGGAGAATGTAAACCCTGTTCCTGAATAGAGGCTATTTTCATTGAAACAATTAATTATTCATATAGTATTTTCTAATGAAATCTACTAAACTGATTTTTTATATTTTTGACGATGAGTGATTTAGATATAAAATTAGCGATTCTCGCCCAACTTATCATAGATTCAAATAATATAGTTGCATTAACAGGTGCAGGAATGTCTACAGAAAGTGGTATTGTAGATTTCAGAAGCCCAGGTACAGGATTATGGGAGAAAGTAGATCCCTACGAATTTGCCTCTATCAATACCTATATGGCAAATACAAGTAAGAATTTAGAATTTATGCTAGAAATAGGGAGGACAATTTTTCGGGCTCGGCCTAATAGGGGTCATAAAGCCTTAACAAAGCTTCAAAAGATTGGAAAATTACGAGGGGTACTTACACAAAACATTGATCGATTACATCATAAAGCACATACGAAAAATATTGTCGAGTTTCATGGAAACGCTTATGAAGCGAAGTGCATGAGCTGCGGTCAAATATATGAAATTACAACAATGGTAAACCAAGTTATTAAAGGTCAATCTACTCCTTCTTGCGAAAAGTGTAGTGGATTATTAAAACCAAATACAATCTTCTTTGGAGAACCCCTCGAATCTGAAACGCTCCAAGCAGCTGATGAAATGATTTCTAAATGTAATTTATTATTAATATTGGGGAGCAGCTTGGTTGTTTATCCCGTTGCATTTTATCCTCAAAAAATATTATCTAAAGGAGCTAAGTTAGCTATAATTAACATTCAAGAAACGGATATGGATTCTGCTGCTGAGGTTGTGATACATGAGAAAATTGGAGATGTTTTACCAAAAGTGATTTCTCTTGTTAATGAAAAAATGAGCTAAAATGTAGATTTACTATTTTTAATCAAGAAAAAAAAAAAGAAAAAAATAAGAATTTAATCAATTTTAATATCAATCGTGTCTTTCATGGCGTCCAAATATGGAACTTCTATTTTTAACAAGCCATTTTTATAAGAAGATTTTGCCTTTTCAGTGTCAACAGGACAGCATAATTGAAAAAGGCCCCCATAATTTATAGTATCAGTTTCACCGTAAATAATTAGATTCTCCTTATTCATTTTTAGTTTAAGGGTATCCTTCTCCACTCCAGGTAGGATTACTTCGATGATATATCCAGAACTATCGTCACTATCATACATACAAATTTCAGGAATATACACTCTTTTTTTAGGCTTTTCTTCTACTTTTTCGATTTCGGTTTTTTTTTCTTCTTGTATTACTTCTGCCATAATATTCACTTTATTGTTTTTTTTTATAAATAACTAATACAAAAGGAAGAACTAGAGATATGTATGTTCGTATAATAAATTATTAGGTAAACCTAACAAGTAAATTACAAAAATTAAGCAATTACGGAAAATTTCTTTTTAAATTAAAAATTCAAATGAAACGCTTATTACTTAAAAGATTGATTTTTTTAAAATCAGTCTACTTCTTAGAATTGATGTTTTTAGTGCTAAAGACTCTTATGAAAGAACTAATAAAAAAGTTGCTTAATAAAATGAGAAGATTAAAATAAAAAATATATTTTAAAATAAACTTTTTGTTTTTTTTACTTACCTATTCGCAAAATTTTCTTGTCTACTTTTCCAACTACTGTCAAGGGTAATTCTTCTACAAATTCAATAATTTTCGGGACTTCATAGGGAGAACATTTTTCTTTTGCAAATGCGGTTATTTGTTCTTTGAGCGCTTTTTCATTACCATCGTAATCATATTCGGCATCTATTTGAATAACGGCCTTTACAATTTCGGAACCTGGTCTATCAGGATTAGGAATGCCAATTGCAGCCATCATACCAATTGCGGGGTGTTGGGTTAATGTATCTTCTAACTTTGTAGAAAATACCTTAAATCCTCCAACAATTATCATGTCTTTGGTTCTGTCCGCAATACGCACATAACCTTCTTCATCCATAATTCCTATATCTCCAGTATGCATGAACCCATCGGAATCAATGGCTATTTTCGTCTCTTCAGGTTTATTATGATAGCCTTTCATTACCATCGGACCTTTTATACAAATTTCACCGGGTTCACCTATAGGTACTTCTTTTCCTGTATCTGGGTCAACCAGCTTGAAATCAACATGAGGAAACGGTAATCCAATATGTCCTAATTTCTTTTTTCCTTTTGCAGGATTACCTATTGTGAGGGGTGATGTTTCGGTCATTCCATATAGTTCTATCAATTTCCCTTTTCCAATGACACCCTCAAAAATCTCTTGAGATTCTTTTGGAAAAGGTGCTGCTGCTGAAATAGCATAATCAATCATATCCTTGTCAATTTTAGAGAATTTCGGATTCTTAATTAACATTTGGTAAAGGGTTGGAACGTTAGCTAAAATGCTTGGCCTGTATTTCAACATTTCCTTGATTATATGTGTTGTATCTCGTGGATTTGGTATTAAAATTTGACTCCATCCTAAGATAATCGCATTTTGGCATGTGAATAACCCTGCGATATGGAAGAATGGGAAACCTGATAAGGCAAATCCTTTTCCAAATTCCCAATTAAGCCAATGTTGGAATATTTTAATATCAGAAATTGAATTCCGATGAGTAAGGATTGCACCTTTTGGTGGTCCTGTTGTTCCTCCAGTATATTGTATATAAGCAGTATCATCAGGTCTTACTTTAACATCAGGTAATTCGTCAGAAAATTTACCTTTAATATCTTTATGATAATCAAGAACAGTAATTCCCTCTAAAGGAGTCACTTTTCCTTTAGGAATCTTTCCCACTGCTTTTCCTAATTTTGCAAGAATTTTGGGCATGAATCCACCAACACTAGTCGCAATAACTAATTTTAAGGCAGGGATTTTTGTATAAATTTTAGTTATATGCCCTGCAAATATAGCATCTAATGTAAGAAGTGCTACTTTTTTATCTTTTCCTCCGAGATCGTTAAGCTGGTACTGGAGTTGAACTCCAGAAAGAAGTGGAGAGACTCCTGAAACGATTACACCTACTTTTAAAGCTCCTAAGACTCCAATGATATATTCTGGAATATTAGGAACATTTACTCCTAATACGTCTCCTTTCTTGAATCCATTCTCTACTAACATATTAGCTAATTCATTGGAAAGGTTGTCTAACTCTCTGTAAGAAATTTCCTTTCCAAAAAAATAAAAAGCTGCTTTATCAGGTACTTCTTCGAATGTCTTTCTAATCGCTTGAGTGAATGTAATCTCAAATTCCTTTGGGTCTAATTCCCCAATTCCTTTATCATAAGAGGCTTTCCAAGGTTTATCTTTGTAACTCATTTTTTAACAACATTTTTTTAATTATTTTAAGTAATTGATGTTATAATAGTTGATGTGTCTTATTATAAAACTTCTTTGTAAAAATTTTACTTTTAGTCTCCCCCCTCCGTCTCCATGGAATCGTTTTACTTTTAAAAGGTAGGTTTTTCTTAAAAAAGGTAATAATCTTCTTAATAACGGGAGAAAATGTGCGAATTTTAGAAAATTGTCGGTGTATTCTTGTTTTATTTTGAAGAATTGTTATTTCATATGATGACGTTTGATTCCGGATTTAAGGTATACAAAAGGAACAATCAATTACCACTCATTTCAAGTGGAGATAAGACTCTCGATGAGTTGCTTTCTGGTGGGTTCCACAGAGATTTAGTGTATTTGCTCTATGGAGATAAGAATTTAACTACTAACATTTTGTTAACAACTTCCGTTATTGTTCAAAAAGCTTTTAATAATGGAGGGCTTGGAGAAGGAATTAGAGTCGCTTTTATTGACGGAAATAATCGGTTTAATCCATACAATATAAGTAAATATGCAGTTTCACAGAATTTGTCTCCTCGAAAGGTTCTCAAGAACATCTTAATCTCAAGAGCGTTCACCTGGGATCAGATGGTTGAGATTTTAGAGAATAGACTTTCCACACTTGGAGATGTGAAAGTTGTTTTAATCTCTGGAATTACAACTCTGTTAAAAAGCTACGAAAAACAAACTTTTGAAGATTTACTAAGAACAATAGATGGCATCAAAAAAATCCTCCAGAAAACAAACCCGTTAATCATTATAACCGCCCCTTTACACGAGAATTCTCTTTTCAGACCAAAAGGGGGCAAAATTCTATCCCATTTTGGAAGTGTGTTAGCAATGATAAATGATGACGAACGTTTCAGTGAGTATTCACTCATTCAGCATCCTTATCTGCCTGAAAAACGATTGTTGAAATGGAAAGCTCGCAGATCCAAGAAAAAACCTCCATTAAGAAATATGACAATAGATTCCTGGTTTTAACTGTTTTAGTGATTAATCTTTCGTAAAACTTTTTTATCAATCTTACCCACGGGGGTTAGAGGTAGTTCATCTACTAATTCAATTATTTTAGGAACTTCATATGGGGCACAATTCTTCTTAGCAAACTCAACTATGTTTCCTCTTAATGTTTCGATATCGCCATCATATTCATAATCTGGGTGCATTTGGATATAAGCCTTAACAATCTCAGAGCCAGGACGATCTGGGTTCGGAGTTCCGATTAATGCAATCATTCCTACTGCTGGATGTTTTGATAACACATTTTCTACTTTTGCAGAAAAAACCTTATACCCACCTACTATTATCATATCTTTTGTGCGATCAACTATTCGAATATATCCTTCCTCATCCATTATTCCGACATCTCCAGTATGCATGAATCCATCTGAATCAATGGCATTTTTTGTCTCCTCTGGTTTGTTATGATAACCCGGCATTACTAAAGGACCTGCGACAAGAATTTCTCCCGCTTCACCCAACGGTACTTCCACTCCGGTTTCTGTATTGATTATTTTTAATTCAACATTTTGAATAGGTAATCCGATCGTACCTAATTTTTTTGTACCTTGATATGGATTCATCGTTGCTATGGGAGATAACTCTGTCATACCATAAACTTCTAAAAGTTTGTTCTCTCCAATAATACTTTCTAATTCCGTCTGGGATTCCTTAGGGAATGGAGAAGCAGCACATAAACATGAATCTATATTAGAGTGATCCAATTCTTTGAATTTTGTGTTCTTCATTAAAAGCTGGTATAATGAAGGTACGTTTGAGACAAATGTCGGTCTATATTTTTCAAATAATTTGACTATATAATCAGTATCTCGAGGATTGAGAATTAGTAATTGGCCGCATGCTGCATAGATATCAATTTCACATGTGTTCAACCCAGCTATATGATAAAACGGGAAAGCTGAACATCCTATGTCTTTACCCTTCTCCCACTTTAACCATCTTATGAAACTGATTATATTAGAAACACGTCCTCTATGACTTAACAACGCCCCTTTTGGTAAACCAGTAGTTCCACCAGTGTATTGAATCCATCCAATATCCTCGGGGGCACATTGAACATGCTTGTGTTCACTTGAATATTTCTCTAAAATATCTTTGTGAAAATCAATCCCAATTTTTCCTCTTAATGGAGAGATTTCTACTTTTGGAATTTCTCCATACGTTTTTATTAAATCCGTATTGATTTCAGGTAAAAAACTAGCAACATTGGTAGTAATGACCATTTTCAATTGCTCTATATCTTCACCTATTTTAACTATTTTTTCTGCATAATTAGAATCTAACGTAAGCAAGGCAACCTTTTTTCCATTTGATCCTAGATCATTAAGTTGGTATTGAGTTTGAATTGCCGAAAGAAGAGGTGATACCCCAGAGACAATACATCCCGCTTTCAAGGTTCCAAGTGCAGCTATCGGGTATTGTGGTACATTAGGTAAATTTATTCCTACAATATCGCCTTTTTTAAAGCCACTTTTATTTAGCATATTAGCAAATTGATTTGAATAATTATCCAACTCTTCGAATGTTATTTCTACTCCATAGTATTCTAATGCCATTCTACCTGAAAATTCTTCAAAAGTGGGCTTAACCAGTTCGATGTAGCTCAATTCAAATTCTTCAGAATTAAGATCTTTTACCCATGGATCCCAATTCTTTCGCCAAAACCTATTTGCATACGGATTTTCCATTTAATAATCACTTTATGTTTATAACCTTATTGTAATTTTTCCTGGTTTCAAATAGCTTCTCTTAATTCTTTTCGAGGGTAAGGGGGTCCCCACCTCTTTTAATTTTCTTTCCCTTATAATAAAGAGTCGACTTTTCCTCGCAAATCTTATTCCATTCTTCTAATCCAAGCTTCTGTATCATTAATAAGTTATATAATTTTGAATTATGGGGAAGAAACTGTTCAAAATGTACAATGGGTTGAAGCATTTCACAAGGAAAATCGTTACATTCATAACAGAATTCGTGTCCCTTACTTGTAACACATTCATAAGTTTTACATAAGGGACCTTTTAAAACTTTCCCTTCTCGTTCCCTACAACCTTCACACCCAAGGCGTTCTGAAGCTAAACATCTTTTACAAAAAATTCCGCAAGGTGCATGCCACCTTAGTAATTCAACACTCATAACAAGTCCTAAAATTAGTAATAATATGTGTAGATGTAATTTAAAAATAAAGTTTATGATTCGGTAATGTATATTTCCATCCCAAAAGTCATAAAATGCTTACTTATTCTAAAATATCTAATCGTTGAAAAAGATAAAATGTGAATTTTAATAGTCTAAAAAATCTCTTAGACTTTTTACTAACGAGTGTATTAAATATTGTAAATGAATCATTTTCTTTTGAGTGTAATGAATTTGAGAAATCAGGAAAGCATAATCCTCCTGTTATCCTTGGAGGCTTTCCCAAACTTTTAATCCTCTCCCATTCTCCATTAAATTCTCTAGTGGCTTCCCATGTTTTATCTGATGTAATTAATATTTCATTTCCATTCGACAACGTTATTTCACCAAATATGCTTATTGGTCCCAAACCTCCAATAAAATCAGTATTTTCAATTGCGATTATGTTGTCTCCCTGTTTTAAAAAGTTTAAAATATTGAAAATTTTTATATTATTTTCTAAGATGACATAATTCAGTGAATGGCGTGTAATTATATATCCAACATACCTTTCATTAATATAAAGTTTCGCGTAAGTGCCGGCAATAACCTGTAAGAAAGCTTTTTCTACATTTCCCTCAATTCTTATGACTTTCCGATAAAAAGTAGTATGAACTCTGTGTAAATCTTTAGAATTTAAATATATTAATTTACTTTCAATATAGGGGTTTTTCCACTTCATATTATTTTCAATTTGTTCAATTTTATCATTATAAAATTTAATTAACCAAAAATATTGGATTTTTATTGATTTGAAACCATCATTTTTTGCACATTTTAACCACAAAGTTTCATATTCATTAAGCAGGAAAACCAATTCTTCTTTTATTTCTTTAATTTCCTTGATTTTTAGTTCGTTATGTTTCATATTCACTGGAATATACTTTATTAAAGATTTTGAGTTTTTTCTTTTTTTACAATAAAATCTAATATGCTTCGCTACAAATGCGAGATTTTTAATGTTATCTTTATTTTTAAGAACTTCGCTCTCCAAACCTTCGCAATCATTTATTATTTCATTCATCGTAGAAATTACTTTTTCAAATCTCTTAGTATTTAAATTCTTTTTATATCTTTTATTATTCTTGGCATAAGGATGAGCAAAAAAGTGATTGTAGTAGCCAGAAGCTCTTGTATGCAAAAGGTTCTTATCTTGAAGCGTTCGAAATTTGCTAAATATTGATACTAATTTGGAGCTTTGAATGCCAAAGAAGTGAATAAATATACTTCACCAAAAATATATAAGATTAAATTCTTTTAAAGGATCCCAACCGACCATACTTGAAAAAATAAACCCATAGAATCGATTCTCCCTAATTTCTTTATTTCTATAATCACCCCAACTTGAAGTTACTTCTCCAATCGCCCCATTTTTATAGCCATATTTAACTAAATTAGTTATATTTTTTTCATATTTATCAATAGAGGGGAAGATACGATTATAATCCATAATTGAAGGACTAGTTATGATTTGAAAACCATATTTCTTAATTTTTTTTAGATCTGGATGGTCTGTTTTAGTATTGTATTTCCAATACATAATTATTATATTTTTAGGTAAACCTTTAAGAACTTCTTCATATTTGAAGATAATATCATGATAGATGATTATCTTCTTATAACCATGTTTTTTAGCTATATCATAGACCTTCTTGTAGTGGTCTAGATATGCTTTACCGATGTCTATATTCTCAATAAATTCTTTTGAAACAACCTTACCTACATCCCAACTCTCATCAGCTCCAATGTGGAAATACTCTGATTTAAACGCATCGCTTAATTCTCCAATCATTTCATCCAATAATGTGTAAATCTCTTCATTAGCGATATTCAAACTATTTGAACCAGGAAATTCTCCATATTTCCAATAATCAGGATGACACAAAATATTTTCCCAGTGACCTAGAGTTTGAAAAATTGGAATAACTTCAATAAAATATTTTTTTGCATAATTATGTAGGTTAACTATATCTTCTTTTGAATAACATCCTCGATTTTTTCCAATCTCTGGGTGATTTGTAAATTTAAACATATCTTGCATATAAGCTAAGTAGTATTGATTGATTTTATAATGACTCAATTCTTTAATGAATTTCTTTAAATTATCTAAAGTAGCGGCCTGTCCCCTTGAAATATCATCAGAAACACCTCTAATCTTTAAAGCAGGAAAATCTATTATTCTTACTTTCTTAATTGATAATTTGTCATAACTTGAATTTATTATTTGAAGCAAAGTTTGAATTCCATAAAATAATCCCTGATAAGAATGAGCGTCTATAAGAATTTCAGATTCTGTACAGACAATAATGTAGCCCTGGTTGATAAAGTTTTCTTCAATTTTAACTGTATCAAAAAGATTTTCTGGAAAACACCTCTTTTTATACTCTAACATTGATTTTAAATTCGGAAAATCACTTAAATTATCTACTACTTGAGTATCTAAAATTTTTTTCAATCCAGTTTTTTCTAAATTATCTTGAACTTGCTCAAAAATAAACAAATGATCAGATTCCAAATCTGTAAGTATTCTGGATTGTTCAGTAATTTTCAAATTTTGAAGCTTATCTACTTTTATATAACGAGGTTGTGGAATTAAGAACATTTCCCTTTTGATATCATCGAATTTAGCTAAGTTATCCAAATAAATAAACATAATATAATTTAAATTAAAGGAAATAAAAACCTTAGCGAATTTTCGGTTATTGAGTATTAATTCAAAAATTAGAAAATTTGCATATTGTACTTTCTTTTTAATCTTGCAAAACACTTTTTTTCTGGGATATTGTAAAAAACTTAAGTGAAAAATATGGGAAGAACCGTACCTTCTTTTAGACCGGCCTTGGAGCATGAAATTGAAAGTTGGAAGGACTTTAAAAGAGCTTTACGTCCTGGAGACCAAAAAATATTTAATAAATTAATGAATTTCGCTCGAATTCATGCGGACGCCGGCAGTTTAAGTGCCCGTCCTCTATTATCGGAAGTGTTATTCATCTCTTTTGCTGTTGAACAAGAAAAAAAGATTGAAATGCTAGAAAAAAAGGTAAAAAAACTAGAAGAAATGATAAAGGGAAAAGAGTAAATTGGTTTTTCAAGAGAAATTTGACGGGTGGCTTTTAGATGTTTCAACCTGTAGTGAAGGAGTAATTCTTTGGGTGAAAACGGTAAAAGAACAAAAAATAGTAAAAATTTTCCATGAATTCTCCCCTGAATTTTTTGCTGTTCCAAAGAAACATACTGGTAAAGACTTTAAGAGATTAATAAACATCTTAAATTCGCATCCCGATGTAAAGAGTGTAAGAATCTGTGAAAAATATGTTAAGCTTGAGGACCCCCAAAAAACGAAAATTTTTGCAGTTTCAGTTGTCAAGCCTTCATTATTTAAGAAAACAATTAAAGCAATCGATGAAATAGGTCTTTTTACTCTTTATAATACTGATCTTCCAATCTCACAGATGTATTTCTACGTAAACGATCTCTTTCCAATGTCTTTGTGTGGCTTTCAGGTAAGCATTGAAAAGGAGAAAAAACCCAATAAATATCAAATAAGGCTTCTATCTTTAGAGTTAAACGATGATAATGAAAAATTGTTTTATGATTTACCACCTCTAAAAGCTGTATGGTTGGATATAAAAATTCAGAAAAGTGGAATAAGATCTTATTATAATGACCCATTAGCCTATGCAGAAATAAGCATCGTTGAAAAGGATGCTAAAAATAATATTCCAAGGGCTGACGGGGTAAGGAAAAGGAAGTTTCTGATCGATTTAGCTGATGAAGCTGAAAATTTGAAAATGATTAGTAAAGTAATCGAGAAACTTGATCCTGATATTATCTTAACTCGGGGAGGAGATGAGTTTGTATTTCCTTACTTGGTGGCTCGTGCATCTGAAAATCACGTAACAAAGGATCTTTACTTTTCTCGTAACAAAACGCCATTAAAAAACTGTATTTTTGATCTTTCAGGGGGAACAGATCATTACATGTCATATGGAGTAATAAGACGTCGATCAAAAACTCAAGTGTACTTTACTGGACGCTTTCATTTGGATACAAACGCCTATGGAAGCTTGCATTTTAGTGATGGGAATATACCAGGAGTCATTGAAGTTGCGAGGATCTCGCGAGTACCATTACAAAGGTTATGTCGAATAACTATTGGAGGCGCACTGCAATCAATCCAATATTATAATGCATACAAACTTGATCACCTGATCCCTCCTTTCAAAAAGAGTCCAGAAGGGTTTAGAAGTGGGATGGACTTAATACTTAATGACCGGGGTGGGCATATTTTCGAACCCTTAATCGGAGTTTTTGATCAGGTCGTTGAATTGGATTTTTCTTCGATGTATCCTTCACTCATGGCAAATTTTAATATTTCTTCTGAAACTATTAACTGTAAGTGTTGCAAGGAAGACGGAACTGGAATTATTGTGCCTGGGGGTGGAGGATTTCATATTTGCTCTAAACGAGAAGGAATCATTTCCAAATCCATAAGCTTGCCTCTAAAAAAACGCCTCTATTACAAAGAATACAATAAAACCCATGATGACCTTCGTTACAAGTTTACTGATATGGCATTAAAATGGGTGCTCGTAGTAAGTTTTGGATATTTAGGGTTTAAAAATGCTCGTTTTGGTAAGATTGAGGCACACCAAACTGTATGTGCCTTTGCTCGTGAGTTTCTCATGCGTTCTGCTGAAATTGCTGAA
>CAZRBD010000017.1:0-7872 GCA_964598265.1 uncultured archaeon | reverse complement strand
CGTAGAGATATTCCAAAAATCGTAAAGGATGCCCAATATGCATTTATTGACGTATTCCAAGGAGCAAGGACAGTTGAAGAATTTCATAAAAGAATCCCAAAAGCTAAGGAAGTACTCTACGAATACGTTGCAAGAATAAACACAGGTAAAGTAACTAGAGAAGAACTTACTATTCGTCAGAGAATTTCTCGCAAACCCTCTGAATATAAAGTGAATTCCTATCAAGCAGTTGCTGCCCGGCAATTAGAGCGATCTGGAGTAGTCGCATCAGCAGGGAAAAATGTAAGGTACATCATTCTAAATGCGGAGGCAGATCCAAACTTTCCAGAAAAAAAAGTTATCCTTTCAGATTTGTATGATGAGAAAAAGCATGAATATGATAGAAAAAAATATGTCGAATTACTGAAACGAGCTTTTGAGAACATTTTTCCACTTGAATTTCCTGAGCTTGAAGAGTTATTAAAATCTGCGTTTAACCGAAAATCGACTCAAATGGAGCTAATCTCTTTTTTAACTGGCTAAATAAGATTCTAAATTTCGTCTTTTTTGAGTGTAAAATAGATTTTTTTCACAGAAAAGTAAACAATTATATATGAAGGAACAAAAAATAATAATTATTAGGTTGTATTAACCTAAATTTAAAAATATGAGGGTAGATAAAAAATGGTAGTTTATATGCTTACTGTAAGGTATCCATTCAATAAAGCTCAAGAAGTTATGAGTATAGCTAGTAAATACACCACATTTCCTGACTCCATAATAAAATGGCGAGTTTTTGGAAGTGCTGATGGGAAAAAAGGGATAAAATCCTACAATATCATATATGTAAAAGACGATAAAGTTGGTGATGCCACTGCTTATATTGCTAGATTGCAACAAGAATTTACTGACACGATTGATGGGTACGTATATAAGGTGAAGCCACTTTTAAGCATGAGTGATATCCTAAAAGTTCAAGCTGTGAAGTTGTAGAACTTGAGTATTAACTCAAATTAAAATTAGATTTATTTTTTTCTCTTTTAGACTAAATCTGAGTTTATTCAAGCAAATTTTTTATTCTTAGAGTTCAGGTCTTGTCCTAAACTAAAAGATTATCAAAGAATTAATGATCTTCCATCAAATATCGGTTTCATTTCTAGCTGATTGGCTTTTTCCTGCATTTGCTCTTCAGGGAGATTCTTTTTGAAGCGATTGGCAGCATCGAGTATTTTAGGCAAAAGATGAATATCGGAGCTTGAATTGAGGAAAACTCCTTCCCTATTCAAAACCCAATTAACAGCACGGTCAATATCGTTTTGATCCTCAAAAGGTTCGTACCATGTGGTTCGGATCCTTTTAGTATCACCCCAAGGACGTCGTGCTAGAGATTTTATTGTCTGAACTGCTACTTTATGATCCTTGCATATATTCAAAAGACTTTCAAAGTCTCCAGCATACTCAGGGTTTTGCATCATTATGTAGTTAAATGGCAATAGAACTGTGTCAAACTTAAAATGTTCCAAACTTCGCTTATGCATAGCAGCTACTGTATATCCGTGCCCGGTCACCCCAATATATTTTACCAATCCTTGTTCACGTGCTTCAATAGCGGCTTTTAAAGCTCCGTCAGTTCCCATTACTTTTTTCCAGCTATTGGGGGATGTCAAATTATGGAATTGAATTAGATCTATTGAGGATACTTGCAATCGTTCTAGTGAACTTTGAATCTGACTTTGAGCTTGTTGATATGATCGTCTAAATACTTTTGTAGCAAGAAAAAACTTATTGCGATGTTTCTCCATCCAAGGACCAATACGTAATTCTGATTCACCGTACCCTGCAGCTGTGTCGATATGATTTATCCCATATTTAAGAAGCACTTCAAGAGTTTGATCTGCTTCAGCTTGTGTAACATTACTAAGAGCTGCAGCTCCAAAAATAATTCGGGTACTTAAATGCCCAGTTCTACCAAATTCGTGCTTTGCGATCATTTTCTCCTAACCAATTAATTTACTCATCTTCTTAATCTTAAGTAATAATTTAATTAAAATTACAATGGTTTGAGAATATAAAACTTTTGATTCTATTTTGAAGAATTTAAACCGATAACTAGATTGTGAAAAAAAAAAAGTTAAAAGAAATTAAATAATAAAAGGTTGCATTATACGTTTTCTTCTCTATTTCCATAATAGTTATTATTATATAGTAAAAAAGGATTCAATAATATAATTGAATTTCATTATTTCTTAAATCCATAAAACACAATTTTTATGAAACCTACTGCTAAATCAGAGATTTTTCTACTCATTCTGATATTTAATTTATTAATTTTCCCTTTTAATGCAAAAAGCACTGCAGTAATTAATGATTCAACATTTCCCGCAGATGAGGGAGAGATCTATACCTGGAAATGTACATATAATAGTCCTTATTGGAGTACTTTTTTAGGTGTTGGTTCACGAGTAGATGTTAAAATAAATCAAATTTATCAAGGTTCATATGGAGGTGCTGAACAAGCACTAATAATTAACGTAACCCTAAATTATGATATTAATGCTACGGATTATCATCACTCAATCAATTTTCCTTATTATTTAGTTTATGATGAAATTTTTCATTATATGCTAATTGTACATAGTTTTATAATTCTTACTCCTATTAATCTTACGTTAATTGCTGATTATATAATTCGGAGTGGTGATAATGCCTCAATTCAAGGAAATTATCTCAATGTGGATTATGGTTATAATAGAACCGGACAATATTTATATAATTCAAATGGTTTTGCTACAAAATTTGAGTATATGGAATTAGGTATTACTCAATATATCCTTGAATTAGTAGGTAGAGAACCAACGATTGATTTAGTAGGTAGAGAACCAACGATTGATTTAGGATTCAGTTACATATTATTTAGCATTATTAGTATAATTTTCATAGGAATATCTGTCAAAAAGCATTATTTAATCTCCAAACGTAAATAAAAAGAATCTGTTTATACCTTTTGTTTATACCTTTTGATTTTAAAAGAGAGTATGATGCATAATTATTAGTTCTTTATTTTATTTTCTCTAACAAAGCGGGTGAAATTATAATAGGACAATTCAACCGATTGGAGACTCTCATTCGTATATTTTCAAGCGTGCGCATACCACACTGCGTCTGATACAATTGATTCACGAGCTTATTTACAGACTCATTTACAACTTTTATGGATTTCGAGAACTTGACTTTGGGGAACTTTTTCGAGAAATGTTGAAATTGAAACACATTCTCTTCGTTTTCAATTAAAGTTTGAATAGCGCTTCTGAGCCAAGGATGAGAGGTATCAGTTATTAGTCTAGATAAGAATGAGAGAGGTTCTCTCTTCTCAGGAGGCAAGCGAAATTGATAGTAGAATTTTACTAATAATTTCCTGTAAAAGCGTAACCATGGGAATTCTTTTAAATATCTTCGAAGTTTGGAAAGGTGATAGGGTTTCATGTTAACGGGATTCATTAATATGAGATATTTTATTTTGTTAAAATGAGATTTTGTTTCTTCTAACTCCTTACGGAGTCTTCTTATCGCTGCTCTAAATCCTTTATAGATTCTTGGGATGATGTATTTAATCCCTTTCACGCTATATATGAAATTCTTTTTGATGAAGATATCCTCGTATTTAGATGTGAACACCTGCTTACCCTTCCAGTTATCAAAAAGAGGGGTTGAGAAAAAAGAGTGTAGTGCTTGTTCTATTTGTTTTGGGGCATTACACGAGATATAACCTCTTAATTGTGTGTAGATATCCTTCGCTAGTTCCACGTCATTGAATCGAAATGGTGTTAGTTCGATTGTATGTTCGTCTTTTTCTAATGAGAGTGTATATCTGCCTAGTATTTTCCACTCTTCTATGTGATCAAGGAGGTGTTCTTTCTTTATCCTGGTAAATTCTTTAATAAGTCCTCTGGTGAGCAATTGGATGGCGTGAAACACGCATTTTTGAAGAAGCACGTTAGGAAATACCTTATTTACACCTGCTTCAAGTCGCGTAGAAAAGTCAATGGTCATGAAATTTACTTCTGAAGGAAGCCATCTCTTCAGCTCTTTTAACAAAAAAGTAGTTTCCTCTTCATTCTCCCCCGTGACTAAAGCGCCAACAAGTGGTTTCTTCTTTAATGAATCCGTAGCAATGAGCAAACCCAGTTTTAAGGTGCCAGATTTTGGTCGTTTTTTTTTACCTTCACGGACTTGAACGTTCCATCCAAAGAAAGAAACCCGGAAAAATTATCAGGAGGATCTTCTTCGCTTAAGTCGGTAAAAACCTTATCTTTTTCTCCATATTCATTTATCCACCTCTGAACCGTGGTCTCCGATACTTTAACCAAATGGAGTTCGTTTAAATCTTGCGTTACCCTGCGAATGGAATCTCCTTTTTTCAATACTCTAACCACGGCATATTTTATCACACCGGGCATATATCTAGCACCGATGGGAATGAGTGGATGTTCTATAGTAAAGATTTCCTCACATTCCTTGCATTGAAAATATACTCGTTCGTAATGGGTGCGACGGCAAATGAGGGGAGTGCCTAAATCCTGAATCTCTCTAAATTTATATGTGAGTCTTTTAAGTTTGCTTAACTTACACTTTGGACACTTCTCGGGAAAGAAATCCGCATCGGAATGCTCACGAATTTCTACTTCAATCTCATTTTCTTCTTGATCATTCATATATTTAATTTGTTTTTTACGAATTTAAAGATTAAGGTGAAACTTAACAATAGAATAGATAGAAGGAAGAATAGAAAGAATTAAAAAATGAGGGCACCGAGGAAATGGTGAAATTCTGTGAAATTATTAAGGTTAGATGATAGACACACAAATATTGTCGTCTGAGATGAAAGAGATTTAATAGCTAGCTAACATTTTAGAATCATACTCTTAAAAGAATAAGTAAATGAAGGTTAGATAAAAAAAAATTAAAAAAAATATTCAAATAAATGGTTGTCTTATTACTGTTTTCATAGTAGTTGGATTAGCTCTTCTTGGATCACTAAGGTAAATTTCATGGTGTTTATTATTATGACCATCAAATTTGCCGGATTCTTTTTGTATGAACTCATGCACTTTTTGAACCGTTGAGCCTTCTTCAGAATAAGGACCAATATGCATGATTTGAGCAGCTTTTCCTTCTTTATATCTTTCTAATCTTAGTTTAGGAAGTAATTCTGAAAGTTCAGGTTTCTTCTCTTTAGTAATTGAAATTGCTTCATTAATCATATTTTGAGTAATCCAATCGGGTTGCATTATCATCATCGTCCATTTCCATTTATCACGATTTCCTTCGGCAAAATCGGCCATATTATCAGCCCACCATAATCCCTCTAAAGGAGGAACGACATAATCTTTCCCTTTTGCCTTACTCAAGAATTTTGTTTTAAACGCAATTGGATATAACGCAGCAAGAGCATCTAGATACTCTTTTGAATCACCTGGGGATCCCATTCCATCAATCATTAAGAATTGCATTTCAGGAACCTCTACAACAACAACTTCCTTCGAATTTGGTTGATATAATTTCTTTAAAGTTTTTTTAAAGTCAATTTTTACTGGCATTTTCATTCCCCTACTAGACTTTTTTTATATTCAAACATTTGATGCGATTTCTTTGCCCAACCATTCTTTGATATCAGAACTGACCAACGCTGCTTGTTCAATTGTTTCTAACATTTCTACCGGTGGTTTAGAATTTAGAAATTGTTCGAGATTTTCTATATCAAAATATCCGATGTATTCTGGTATGCTCTCTCCAGTTAGAATCTTTTTCTGTTTGAAAAGTCTCCAATTTTTACAATATTTTGACATAATGGGATTACCATAGTTATTCATATATTCTACAAATCGTTTTTCGTTCTCAACTAAAACATTAAACGAATAGAAAAACTTATAACTTTCTGCCATATAATCTAATCTCCTGTTTTGTTAATTCCTTGGTTGAAAGCTGTTTGTTGGACACTTATCAGAGTTTAATGTAGCTGGAACCTCATGTCCAAAACAATCACCTTTGGCCTCATCTATAGGTTTATAAAATTTACATTCTTTACATTGAGCCATTTTTTTTCACAATAATTTTTTTTTCTATTATTTTAAAGGAATAATCTTACTCATAAAAAACTAATATATATTGTAAATTACTTCTTAATTGTGTCACATAGTATTTTTAACATCTGAAAGTTGGAAAATCTAATTATGCTTAAAAAATATCATCCTTACTTACGAGACATTGGATTGTCGGATTTACAAATTAAATTGTACGATTATATAATAGAGAATAAAAGTGGGGCGGTTATTGAATTGAAAGAAGAATTAAACCTCTCTTATTCCCAAATAAATTACAACTTGTCAGTTTTAGAAGATATGGGATTGATTTTCTCAACTAAAAGTGAAAAAAATAAAAAATTTTATAGAATTGATCCTAAAATTGCCTTGACGAAAGTCTTGGAAGCCCGAGTAAAAAATTTCAAAAAACAAATAGATAAGATAGAAGAAAAGGTTAATATTGAAGAAAGTCTTCAGGGAGTCTGCCTTAAGAATGTTCCTTTTTACCATTATTCGGATTTAAATCTAGCTGTAAATAATTTTTTTGCTTTAATTGAAAAATCCACAGGAGAGATTGTTTTATCTTCTCTACCACCTATATTTTTAAAAAAAATCGAATCTGTTCTATATAATGCATATTTGCGAGGGGTGCAAATCAAATTATATTTCTCTAACTCAGATTTTGATTCAATTAACAATTACTTTGATTTAATTACAGATATTCTAAGTAGAGTTAAACTTACAATAATTCAAACTAAAGAACGTACTTGTCAGAGAGCTAGATACAATGATATTTTAGTCAATGTAGGTGTAATACTTATTGATGGAAAATACTTAAATTCAATAAATTTTATAGATGATGATCTTTTTCATTTTGACGGTTTTTATGGGCCTGCAATTGTAGAACAGTCGAAGCAGTTTATGGAGATTAAGACAGTTGAAAAACAGATAAAAATTGAATTCCCTGAACCTATTCAAACCATTTTGGATGTTATTAAAACTAAACAACCTATAATGACAAGAGAATTAAGTACTCAATCAAGAATAGGAGGGGGAAGACTAAGAGAAGTATTAAACTTCTTAATTAATGAGGGTATTATTAAAGAATCTGAGATAAAAGGAGCCACTGGTAAACCCAGAAAGGAATACTCTTTAGCTAGCAAATTAAAGATATAAATAAAAATATATTTTTTAAAAATCTCTAATAGTTTTAATATTTTGATAATCGAATTATCTGTTATTTTTGTCGGGCACTTGTCTTCTAAATACTACGTGAAAGTTCACACTTATATATTTTTGTAAAATAATTTATTCAGTTCTTTCAGTACGTATTATGGATTGTAACACATAAATCTAAATATACAAATTTGTATTAATTTTTTGGTTATTAGAAAACTAATACTCTGTATGAATTTATCAGTATAAAATTGGAAACTAATATTATGTCAAAAGCACTTACTAATTATGATTCTTTTTATGATTGGGAAAATTCGTTCAAGATTAAATCTGAATCAGAAAAAAAGATTGAGACACAATCAACTATTTCTATTGGCATTTCTGAAGATATCTTTAGGAACTTTTTAAAAAAATGGAAGAAAAATAATTTGAATTAAAAAATGTTGTAAGAATTTATACTTAATTTCGTTATTTTACAGCTCTTCTATGGTTTCTGTGAGAGTAACACCTCTCTTCCCCAGTTCTTTCAGTAGTGTACTGTAACATGTGCTATTTTGTCCTATATACTCCGGTGGAGATATCCCTTTCCTATTATAAACACCCTTAGCGACGAGACGGGTAACTATGGAACAGGTAT
>CAZRBD010000016.1:24298-39329 GCA_964598265.1 uncultured archaeon | reverse complement strand
TAAAAACAGATAAAGAAATTTGAACTAAGTATTTGTAATAGTAAAACCTAACTGTTCTCTTCAAAGTTTTCTTACGACTATTTATGCTCTCGAAAAGGCAGGATATAAAGTTGAAAAATTAATAATAACGACTCTTCAGGCGACCTCAGGGGCGGGATATCCTGGTGTATCTTCACTAGATGTGATTGATAACATAGTTCCATATATCAATGGGGAAGAAGAAAAAACAGAAAAGGAACCTTCAAAAATTCTTGGAAAAGTAGGGGAAAATGGAATTATTAATGATGAATCTATTCAAATAAGTTCAACGTGTACTAGAGTCCCCGTCATTGATGGTCATATTGCATCGGTTAATATGAAATTCAAAGAAGTAATACCTTCAAGAGAAGAAATAATAGAAATTTGGAATAACTTTGAATCTATCCCTCAAAAACTAGAATTGCCTTTTGCCCCTAAAAAACCAATAATTTATTTAGAACAAATTGATAGGCCGCAACCAAGAAAGGATAGTGATAATGATAAAGGTATGGCTGTAACAGTTGGAAGGCTAAGAAAGGATAATATTTTTGACTACAAGTTTGTATCTCTTAGCCATAACACTGTAAGGGGTGCTGCAGGTGGTGCAATTTTAAATGCTGAATTGCTAATAAAAAAAGGATTAATTAAATAATTTTTTCTCCCTAAAACTCATGTTTATCAATCAAAATTGGAAGAAAAAGCTTTATTAATGAAATAGATCCCTTCTTTTTAATTAATTGATAAGGAGGGATTTCAGGGTATAACCTAAAATATTTTTTATTTCTCAACATCTTTAATGTCTTTATTTTTGATAATAGGGCTAATCTAGAATGATTAAAAATAAAGTTTTCTATGACGCTTTGGAGTAGAATCTTATCTATTTTAATTATATTTGAAATAAACCCAAATTTCTCAAAAATTTTTATTTTGATTGAATCTAGGGAAGCAGAATGATCATCTGGGAAAATTTCATCCTTAGTAATTGTCTGAATTTTTATTAAAGTACTATTTTCAATTTCTAATAAGAAAATTTGCTCTGTTATTGACTTCAAATAAACATTTTGATTAGTTCTCGATTTTTTATGTTTATTAATATCTGTAATTAACAGTAAAACTTTGGAATTTAAGCCAAAATAAAAATTAATAAAACTAAATAGTAATCTAGGTATTGCCCAATGAGAAATTTTCCTTAAATTTATGTTAAATCCAAGAAGTCTTATGGCAAATCTGATTAGATTATTGTAGATAATAGGATGAGGAACTAAATTCCAGTGTTTTTCAAAACTTCTGTATCCAAAGAGTAATTTTTGGAACAGAAGTTCTAAATTATCATCTTTCAGAGGAACTAACAATTCAGATGCATTTGAAATGAGAAAAATTAGATCTCGGAGGGGTAGATAATAGCTTCTTTCTACATTCAATTTTTCTTTAACTAAATTTAAAATATTTTTCATCTCAATTTCGGTTAAATCAACATTTAATTCTCTAGGTGTAAATATTTTCAGTATTAATTCCGATTTACCAGATTTTAAGACTTTTTTCTGTAACATAAAAATCATAAATAATTTACCTGAGCCAATCAAAACTGATATTTTAAACTTTGGTAAAAGAGTTTCGAGAAAATTAAAGACTCCTTTTAACTGTATATTGTCAAACAAGTCAACAATTCCCTTAAAAAAGTCTAAAAACATTGGTTCAGGATATATCAAGAATAAATTTCGTTCAAAGATGATTTGGAATAAACCAAGTATTCGAGTTAAAAATTCCTTTAAAGAAATGTTTCTAATATCTTCACAGTGCTTATTAATCAAATTAATAGCTTCCTTTTTGAATATACGGATTGATGATATTCTAATTCCTATTTCTTTCATTAATTTTGTTTGTAATTTATTAAAGAAGTTATCTAATCTTTCAAGATCTACATCTTTAGATTTTAGAAGGTTATTAGGAATTTTTTTTATGTTTTCATGGATCCCAACTTTTTTTGTTTCATAGAGATATAACCCTAATACTTTTTCCTTTTTTTCACCCTCTGAAACAACAATATCAAGAATATTTTGTTGGTCATTCACGAACTTCGGATAAAAAATTTCAAACAAATTATAGAGAACATTAACATTAATCCTAATTGGACTCAATGGAATTCTTACTTTTTCCTCAACTTCTTGGGGGTTTTCCAAATTATCCCTTCCTGCGTTAAATTTTAGAATTTTTAACCAATTATCTTTAAAATTTTTATTAATCAGTTGTTTACAACGCCTCCCATGTCTTAAATGTTTTATACATTTTTTTGGATATGCAAACTTTGTTGATATTATTGAATAAATTCAAATTCGGAACGTTCTTCTTGCCATAATATTTTACCATCAATTCTAAACAATCAAAAATACTAGGTGGGCACCCGGGTAATTCTAATATTCTTTTATTCGGTTTTTCTTTTATTATCACTTCTTCTGCGTCCTTCTTCTCTTTAAAATTCTTACGTTTTGCCTCTTTTTTAATCTTTTTTTTTTTACTGATGGTTACTTTACGAAATTTGTGATTCTTAGTACTATTAATAGAACAAGCACCGAAAAGAATTATATTCCCTAAATTAACTGGTTCATTAGGATTTTCCCCAATTAAAAAAGAATTATACGGATTGTATTTTAAATCTTTTATCATGTAAGTTTTCATCAGATTTAAAAAGTGATATGCTTGTAGAAAGCATCCTGAACAATATCTACCCGTTTTCACATCAAAATTCAACACTCTGATATTTTCAAGATTTGATTCGCATAGATGGATTTTAATGTTAATATTTTCTATCTTCTCTCCATGAATTTTAATACTAGAAAGATTTGGGACATTCAAGTTTCTACTTTTTGCTTCTATTATAAATTTTTTATCGATTTCTTCATTTAACACCTTTAATGTTATAAGATCTACGGCAATACCATTTTTTCCAGCAATAACCAAACCGGTTTTTATGAGATTTGAATCCCTATATATGTAAGGTCCCGCACCTTCTAAGATATAAAACATATCATTGATTACTAAATCAGGTTGTTTTATTTCATAGAGATCTAAAATTCTAGCATTTAGATCTCTTCTGTATTTATCAATTGATAAAAAGTCCTTTCCAGATTGTGAGATATTCTTAATTTCTTGTTGAATTGTTGGAACAATAGAATAAGAACTTAATAAAGCGAGATTAACTTTGAATAAAGGATTTACATTAACCTGGTTAATTATAATAAACTTATCTGAATCAAGAATAAGTTTTGGAATAATAACTTCTTTAGTACTTAACTTAATGACTGAAAATGATTCTTTTTTAATTTTTTTTAAGTCCTCTTGTTTGATCTCTTTTTTATTAAAAAAATCACTATTATCTAAGTAAACTAACTCGGCTCCAAGATTTTCAATAAATTTTTGTATATCTAGATACTCATATATAATTTTCAATGGAAGTCTTTTTAGAGGAAAACTTCCTATCAATATTTTCTTAGCTCCAGCAGCTTTACAAGATGAGATAATGGTGCCTAAAACTTTAGGATTTGTATTAATGGGAAATCCACCAGGTAAGGATAGATTAAATTTAATGAAAACTTGATCCCCTTCATTAATAAACTTCGTTATCCCTCCAAGGTTCTCAATGCTATTTAGAACACTTTCTTCCGGATTATTACCTCTACTTATAGCTACATCAATTTTCTTCGATTTTAATTGATCAAACATTAAAAAGATATATAAAATTCATTTAATAAATTGATAATATAGAATAATGAAAGAATTGAATTTTAATTTAAGTGAAAGCTAATATGCTAAAAATTAATCTCAGCATTAAAAACAGTTATATTCCAATAGATACGATAGGGATTGATATGGGACAAAGCCTTACCAAAATTGCGTATTTAGATGAAAATAACTTAAATTTATTATCTTTATCAACACAGAAGGGTATTCCAGAAATTAAAAAATTTATTGAATCTAAAAAAACAAGCGATTCGAATTTTAATTTTACTGGTGGTAGGTGTTTTAAACTATTCAAAGAATATTCCAACGAGATTCAAGTAAATATTTTTAATGAATTTGAAGCGATCATCAAAGGCATTGAATATCTATATCTATTAGAGAAAAATAAAAAACTTTTATCTTCATTAGTAGTTACCATGGGAACTGGTACATCAATTGTATTACAAAGGGAGATTTTTAAGCATCTTGGAGGATCTTCTATGGGGGGAGGCTTTTTCATGGGGATTATTAAGTTGCTTTTTGATTTAAATAATTTTTCTGAAGCCGTTAGCTTAGCTAAAAAGGGAAATCGATATAATGTAGATTTAAAAGTATCAGATATTTATGATTCTGAAGATATTAGAGTTGATAACCTATTTAGGGAGTTTACTGCAGCATCATTAGGTAAAATTGAATATAATTTTGATAAAAATACTATTAACACGGAGGATTTTTTAAATTCATTAATCTGTGCAATTGGCGAAAATATAGGAACTATCGCAACTCTCATGGCTGAAACATATAATGTAATTAAGATCGTATTTAGTGGTGGTTTTTTAAGAGATAATAGGCCTCTAAAAAGGATTCTCTCATTATTATGTAATGTAAAAAGAAAAAAAGCAATTTTTTTGAAAAATTCAGAATTTAGCGCTGCCATCGGAGCAATGCTTCTTTAAAATGTACGCCGATTTGGAGATTTTTACTCATCGAATAGAAATTCTTATAAAAACACTATAAATCGGCGCATATTAAATATAATGTAATTACACTTAAATTTTTTTGAAAGTGGGGTAAATAAAAAAGAATGTTAAATTTTAAAAATTATTTCTGAATTAAATTACCTTATGTACCTTGAGAATGTTTTTCGAGCATATCTTTATTTGTTTTTCCCATTTTTATTGCAAGTTCAGCTATAATTGCATCTAAGTAACAGAACGCCGCAATTTCAAACATTGTGCCTTCAGGTGCAAGAACGGCTGTATCTCCAAAAATATTATCTCGTTTTGATCTGCCTTTAAGTTTTATTGTAATATCACCGATTCTACCAATAACTGTTTCAGGATGACTAGTAATCGTGACGATACCATACGGTTTTATAGTATTCACATAATTATTTAATAAGCTCAAAACTATACTTGTAGTACCAGAACCAGAGAGTACTATTAATATATCTTTCTTCCTTAATGCTGGCATCGAAGCAAGATTTGTCACGATATATACTTGAGCACCTAAATGTACTAATCTAGTTGCAAAACATTGTAATATAAAAGCACTTCTCCCCGAAGCAAGTAAAAAAAATCTTCGATTATTTGCTAAACCATCGTAAGCTAAATCTATAAATTTTTGCGTATATTCGAAATTCTTATCGAGATGATCTATGTTTGCTTCAATATTTTTCATAATTAATTCCATAGATCGAAAAAGAGTTCGTTTTACTTCCCCATTTACCATTAATCCGTTAGGTTCAGTCATTTTCAATTCTTACTCATTCTTAATGGCATAATATTTATAGTCTTATATTCAAAATATACATTTTGTTTATTCCTTATTTACTATATAAATTATTAAATCCCAAGGAAAAGATATATTTAAATAGTTAGGTTCCTAACTAATATCATAATAGAAAAAAAATAGGAATAAAAAATGACGGAACTTGATCTTGAATCTTTTAATTTTAAGGATTTTGTAAAAGATACGAATATCTTTATTGATAAAGAGTTATGTAATGGATGTGGAATTTGTGGGGAAGTGTGTCCCTTTGGTCTTCCTCAAGCTACTAATTCTGGAAAATTTGAAATAATCGAACCTGAATCTTGCACACAATGCACTGCTTGTAAGAGAAATTGCCCAACTCAAGCTATTATCTTAGAAGAACAAGTAGGATGTGGTTGTTTATATAACGCTCGAGGAGTGGCTAAAAATGCTAAAAAAACCCAGAATGCTTGCAGCGCAGAAGGCGCTGAGACAGCAAATTCTAACTCTTCTTGTTGCGGATAATACCTTCTTAAGTGATATGGATGAATAAAACCAAGATTAAGCCTGGTTCCTATTTATTCCCCATGCCCGTAGCTATAATTGGTGCTAATGTAAAAGGTAAGCCAAATTTTGAGCCTCTCGCTTACGTTGGAATTGTTGAATCTAAACCACCTTTGATTTCAATAGCCTCTTACGAAACTCATTATACCAATATTGGTATAAAAGAAAACGGAACATTTAGTGTGAATACTCCCTCAGAAGAGATATTAATACAGATGGATTATTGCGGAATAGTTTCAGGTAAAGAAAAAGATAAATCAAAAGTATTTGATGTCTTCTATGGCGACCTTAAAACAGCTCCGATGATAAGCAAATCACCTCTAAATTTAGAATGTGAAGTTCTAAAAACCATCAGCCTAAAGGAATTAACAGGCGTTGAGAAAGCTCATGAATTATTTATCGGAAAAGTAATTAATACCTATTCTGATGAGAAATACTTAACGAACGAGACCCCAGATATAGAGAAATTAAAAATTTTTACATATTCTAACGGAAAGTATTGGAAAGTTGGTGAGGAACTTGCAAAAGCATGGGTTGTAGGGAAGAGTTATGAAAAATAATTTTTCAACAGTAAAATCGCTTGAAAAACTGTCTTATCAAAATTTCAGTCATAATAAGTAGGTATTATAACCTCAGGACTTAGTTTAGAAAAAATCTCTCTTTATTTTTTTTTCCAGATAGCATAAAAATACGACTTAAGAAGGAACTCTTTCTTTTTTACATCAACCAAATCTTTTTTCATCATAGAGTATAATTCTAGGCTATTTTGATGACCTTCATATGTTCCACCATATTTTTTTGCAAGAGATATAGTAATTTTGCTTTTTAAGCGAGCAAGCCTACCAGATGCTAATTGCATATCGCCAATTATAATTTCTCCTTGGTTCTTCACATTGGAGAGTAAATTATTGTATGCTGATTTATAGTCGGGAATTATTGACATTCCTAATGTACAGACACCGACGTCGGCTTTTTTGTCAAGTCTATCCTTAAATTTGGTTATATCTGCATTTATTAACTCGATATTTTCCCATTTTTCCTCATTAATTATTTCCTCCGCTTTTTTTAACATTTCAGAGGAAAAATCAACACCGATAATTGTACCTTCTTTACCAATCTTCTTTAGAATATGAGGGAAATCTAAGCCTGTTCCACAGCAAAATACTAAAACTCTATCTCCTTTTTTTAAAGATGAATCGTTAACAGCCTCTTCTTTAAATTTTTCAAAGCGTGCCATTGATGAACCATATTCTTTAGCCACACTACCTGCATAAATTTCTTCGATTTTTTTTGAATCTAAAGTCATTTTAACTCAATAAACATTAAAAAAATTATAATTATAAATTTTTCTAATTTCGTGCCTAAAAAGAAGTAAAGGATTATTTGAGATGTACTTAAGAAAATCTAAGCTTTCTTTGATTCATCCAATCCTAATGTTTGTCTTTTAGATAATAATTCTTTTATTGATTTGAGATATTTAATTTTTAAAGATTATTGCTGTGGACCGGTATCTCTCTAAAAATTTCCATATATTTTAAAATGAGTAATTTATAAATCATTCCTAATTATTTAACCAAGTAATTGAAAGACGATAAAAAGAAAAAGAGATTATTATGACAGAAAAAAGAAACATTACCAAAGAGGACATCTTTCTTAAAGCACGGCTTCTTTCCGAAGGTGTTCGGGTTAAAGTGAAAAAACAATCAAAAACAGGAGATAAAGTTCGTCCCATTGTTTTGGACGGATGTGATCTAGTGGTTATGCCTTTACCAAATCCATATTCGCGGTTAGAAGTCGCTATCGATGGTGATGCTGTGACTATTTCCGATATGGGCAAGATTTTGAGTTTAGGAAAGCTGGAAGTACGACGTTTATGGCGTAATGAGTTAACGGGTGAAGGGAAATCTGTGGAGCAAATTTTTGCGGGGTCAGCCAGTTCAGCCACCATTATCAACCTCATAGTGAACTTTCGCTGTTATAATTACGACTCAGGTCAAGGTTGCAAATATTGTGCTCTATTTGCTGTTCCCATGAGTAAAACTCCTCCGGCTAATATTATTCCTAAGATTACGAATCTTCAAGTGGAAATGGCTGTGATTGCTGCTCAGAACGGTTGGCGCGGTACACTTGTCATCTCTGGTGGTGCATTTCCACCTTCAAAACGTGGTCAACTGATCGATGGTATTGAAAGAGTCATGAATCAGTTAAACGAATCTCTTGACGATGAGATACTCTCACAACTGCACATCGGAGCGAACGTGTATCCACCAGAAGATTTTAACGAAATGTATAAGTGGAAAGATCTTGGGGTTAATGCTGCTGAATTTGATCTCGAGGTAATGGATCCGGCCTATTTCAAGGCAATCTGTCCAGGTAAGTCCAAATCTTACTCCCACGAATACTGGAAGGAAGCTCAGGAGGTCGCAGTTGAGATATTTGGACGTGGACGTGGAACCTACCAAAGTTTAGTGACGGGAATCGAACCTATGTCATCACTAGTCGAGGGTGTGGAAGAACGGATCTCGAAAGGCGTCTACAGTGCACCTTTAGTATTTGTACCGAGTCCGGGTTCACCCTACGCGCAATTTCGCCCACCGACTGCGCAATGGTTCGTGGAAACCAACGAAAAAATAGCTGATATCTATTTCCAATATGCAGACACCCTCGATGTCAACTTACTTACAGACAATCGTCCTGGATTCACACGTATGGGCCTATCTTACCCCCTCATACTCGTTCGTGATGAGATGATGCGCCGCCTACAGGAACAAGGGAAATTCCCTCCAGGATTGCCCAGTCAGGATTTCATTGAGTAAACACCTGAAGTCGTTTCATAAATAATTTCAACGATTATATGTAAAATATAAAGAAAAAGAAAAAAATAATTAATTTGTTTTAACTCTTTAAAATTGGTTTACTTGTATTTAATTGACAGTAACAAATTATTCAGTTTGAACTTCACGAAAACGGGAAATTAAATGGAAGATTATGTTCACAGAATAATGTAATGAAGACCTTAACTAAGCTGATATCGTCATTATAGATCTTGAGGATGTAAGAATCTCTAAAATCTTTTAAGTTAGTTCTAAATCCACATTCATTAGCTATTTGCTCTATTTTTTTAGCTTTTATACCAGAATCCTTTCCATCAAATTTGTATTCACGAAACTCATCCCCTTTTGAAATTGTACGAAAAAGCATGGAGTTTTGATATTTTATTTGACCAGTAATTGTCTTATATTTGACCTTATTATCAATCTTCTGTAAGAATACTACATTTAAACAATCGGTCTTATAATAGACTTCTTCTCCATTTTTAACTTCATTCATTGAATCATCATTGGTTCTTTTTTGAACTTTGAGCATAAACCTCCAGTGTAATATTTCAAGTCCTCGATCCATACAAATTTCATGAATTAAATGATCTTGTAACAAAGGTTTTTTGAGAATAAGTAATTCAGCATAAATATTAGGAAGATTACATAAAGCAAAATCTAAATAAAATATTTTTAAGGGGCAGTCTTTTTTACCACTAATACAACCCATTAAATTATTTTCTTCCTGATATCTTACAATTTCTTTTATTCTCAAGAAAATATTATTGATGATTTTGAGATTATTACATTCATAATAAAAAATTAGAATTTAAATTTAGGGTGTGAGTTGGAAATATCTTAAAAACTTTCTCTTAAGACTTACCATTATATCTGTAGAAATTAATCTCAACACAGTTTGAAAATTTAATGTTGGTATATTAGGGGCGTTATTTCCAGTCCATAGCTCATAATGTTTTATAAAAATATTAAACCAATCATTAAGATCATCAATTTATTATAAAACTAAATCTATTTCTTTATTTAGATCTAGCTCTAAAATGATTTCAACGATTATTTACAGAAAAAATAAATAAAGAAAAAGAAAAAAATATTTAATTTTTTAATCCTATAAAAATTGGTTTATTTGTACTTAATTGAAAGTAACAAATCATTCTTGGTAATTTTCTTTCTATTTGCATGCATTGTGAAAGTCCTTGCTTGTTCAGTTAAAGAAGTAGCAGTCTTTTCTAAATGATCAATTAATAAATCTACAGCATTTCGAGCGACAATAGAAGCTCCTTGTTGTTTCATTAATCGACGAATTGGACTCCATGCGAAAGAATGTTTCTTTTTAGCCATTTTTTATTCCTCCAAATTTTTAATTAAAAATGTTAAAACTAAGGTTTTTAATTTTTTTTTAAGTTATTTTTAAAGTGTCTTAGATAGTATAATATCTGAAGAGTTATTTAAATGTTATGGCGTTTCAGAAGAAATTAAAGAGTTAAATAAATAAAAAATTACGACAAAAAATTTAAACCTCAAATAAAGAGTTATCATCTATGATCATTACCTTATTGATCATAATAAAAATATGAAGTGTTTTTGTTAGTATTACCATTATTCAAATAGTAAGATTGGTAAAATTACTTTTTATTTTGGTTTCACTATGATTTAATGGGGAATTAATAAATATAAAATCAAATAAAATTATCGCAAACTTATGTAATATCGTCAATGATGTGATCATAAAATCCTCAATCAATGAAATAGGATGATTCAATTTTTTTAATAAAATAATGATTCCAATAATAAATTTGATTAATTAGTTCTTAATTTTGGATTTGTTAGAACTTTTTGGAGAATTAAAAAATTTTGAATTGAAATTAATAATCGGTTTTAAATAAGATATAATAATTTGTCTGATCATATCAAATTAGATTCAATAGACTTAAGAAGTAAAAAATTTGTTTCAAACCAGAGATTAATAAGTCTAAAAATATATTAAAAATGATAATTAACTTATAAGAATAAAAGATACTTATCATTTAAAGACTATAACAAGATTTTATAATTTAAAAGAAAAATTTTAATTAATTCCCTTTATTTATTATATCAAAAGATACCTAATAATTCAATAATTTAAATTTTAGATGGTGAATAAATGAGTCAACAAATAATGGTCCCAGGAAGTACTGCTGTAGCAGTTAAATGTAAAGATGGTGTTGTTCTTGGAAACGATAGACGTGCAACATGGGGATATACAATCGTAAATAAATCAACAAGAAAAGTCTTTAAAATTACCGAAAACATAGGAATTACATGTTATGGACTTATTGGGGATTTTCAGATACTTGTACGCATCCTTCGAGCACAAGCGAATCTCTATATCTTAGATGCTGGTGAAAAGATCTCTACAAAGACTATGGGAAAATTAGTTTCAAATTATTTGTATTCTAGGAAAATGGCACCATTATACACTAATTTAGTATTGGCGGGAATGGACAAGTACGGACCTAAATTATATACTCTTGATGCACTTGGAAGTCTAATGGAGGATGAGTATGGCACTGCCGGAACTGGAATGTTATTATCTATTGGGATATTAGAAGCTGATTACAAACCGGGTATAACTGTTGTTGCTGGAGAAAAATTAGTGGAAAAGGCAATTAGAAATTCAATAGCAAGAGATGCAATGAGCGGTAACGGCATCGATATTCTCACTATAACACAAGCAGGGTCGAAAGAGAAATTTCTGGAGATAAAAGAATTAGGAGAATGAAGATTTAGAAAACTTTTTCTCAATTTTAATATTTGACTTTAATACCAATATAAATTTATTTTATGAAACCTTTCTAATCTATAAGTGCCTTATTACTGATAACGGGTTCAATCATGTTAAGTTTCACTAATAATACTTTTAATCATACTAAAGAGATTCACGGCTTTACGAAATATGAAATTTTAGAAATCAAAGAATACTTAGTGAAACTCAAATCTGAGAATGTAGAAGCTTCAATTGTCAATGATTTTATTAAATCAAAATTGCAATTCTCTTCAGTAACTCTTGAGTTATATTCAAAATATTTTAAAAAGTTAACAGAATTTTTTACCTCATTCTTAAATCCTTCTAAAAGTTCAGATTATGACTCAGTTTCTAAATATTTCCATTTTGAAACAGAGATCTTAAAAGAAATTAAAAGAATTTCAAGTAACTTACAAAATTATAGTTCCAATATCCGAAATATAAAGAGGATAACAAAAAATTCCTTCTCTTTAGATGATTCACTAAAGATTATTAAATCTCTTTTAGAAAAGAGTGATGAATTGATCTCTCTAATAAATCCTCCTGGTAAAGAAATTAACACACTCTATGATGATAAAATTCATTTATGGATTGAAATAAATCGAATCAAAAAGTTAAATTTTAGGTTAAACGAAATCCCATCTATTATGGAAAATTGGAGCGTTATAAAAGATCTAGATGATTTTATCAACAGTATTAATGATTTACCCCGAAAAAAAAGAAAGAAAGACACTAAAGAAATTATTTTAAAATTTCAATTCGATGAAATTTATGAGTTTTTCCGATCCAAAGATGAAAGTCGAATCACTTTTTTTTCTGAATTAATCTATATTTTGTATTTCAATAATATATTTGAAGAATATCATAGAGAAGAATTTATTAATGTTCTCGAGAGAAAAGAAATCACTCAAAATTTAAAGAGTTTTATTCAACCCTTAGTTAATCAATTAATAGAAGATTATTTACAGGTTTTTTTTCAAGAATTTGAAGAATTAGAAGTGAAACAAACTGATAAGGAAATCAATTTTAAAGAGCTAAAAAATCAAAAGATAAGTATAACTCTTCCTAAAATTGTTGATCATTACATTTTAGGCTTGGAAAAAAAGTTCCAAGAGAAAATACACGATGTAAATGAAGCTGAAAAGTTCGAAGAAATAGCTAATTATTATTATCACAAAATAGAAAAATTTGCTTCAAGAATTAATGATGTAGAAGATTGGGTTCTTGGAATAGAATCATATCTAAGCCCTTATGAGAACGTTACATCATCATTAAAGAAGATTTTTTCAAACGTGTCTTCTGATATTTTTCGGAGAAAGAATGAGTACCTTACTTTTATTAAGACCGTCAAAGATGAGGAATTACGCATTCAATTAAGGAAATTCGTGTCTAGTAAAATTTCTGAGGTTAATAATCTAATCAGAGTGTACGAAGATGAGGCTTCTTTAATAATAAAAGAAGAATTTCCTCAATTGACTAAGATTAAGGAAATCTTAAATGATTATTATTCAAAGATCCAGAAAATAAAAGAGGATGTTTATGTAAAATTAGATTCCATGAAATCTAATGATGTCGACATGTACCAAATAATAAAATTATGGGAAGATAATTTTAACCGGAAAAAACAACAACTAACCTTTCTGATATCTCTTCTAATTAATAAATTATTTAAAAACTTTAAAGAATTAATTGATAAAGAAGGGATTTTATTTGCTACTATTACTGAAATAACAGAACAAACGGAAAAATTTGAAGGACTACCTCTTAATTTTGCTTTATCAGCATTTCTAGCAGAGAAACTTACTGAAGGAGAGTTAAAGGAGAGAATATCAGAGATTAATGCTAAAATTAATCAATTAAATAATTCTTTAGGCTTATACCAAATAGAACAATCAAAGTTAGAGAAAATATTAACTAGCAGAATAAAGTTAAGAACTGGTATATCAGATTCTGATGTCAATTGTACCGTTTGTCATAAAAATATCAATTTTGTTAAAGATAAAACTATAACCTGTCCTTTTTGTGGGAGTACATACCATTATCTCTGCGTGGCATTTTGGCTATCAAAATATAATTCATGTCCTCTCTGTCAAAATCATTTTCTTGAGCCTCATTCAGAATTATTTGAAAGCGAACCTGATCATTTATAGTGACAATATTAGGGTCATAGGCTTGGTGGAATTAGGATTATGTTAAAGAATAAATAAATACCCATACCCACCATAAATATCCCGCACATTATCAAAATATATTTGTAGATCTTATAATTCAACGATTTACCTCCAAAATATACAAAAACAGAGATTGGGACATACCACACAATGTCTCCTAATTCGTGACCAATAAAAAATAATAAGAAGCCCAGAGGATTTACAAATGTAACATTTAAATCTATCATGAGCGTTAACCCGACAGAAGCCCACCAAAACACCCAATAGGGGCTTGTAATTGAATAAAAAATACCTCCAATGAAACTATTACCTTTATAACCACTTATCTCTTCCTCAGAGATACTAAAGTTAATCTCGTATTGTTTATTATATGAATCTCTAATAACTAGGACCCCAAAAACTACTAGACAACTACCTCCTACAAAACCTATTGTTATTAGAAAAATTAAATTTTGAAATAGTAAAGAGGCTCCTAATAATAACACAATTATTAATGATAATTCCAAAGTTGCATGCCCCAATACTATTAGTAAACCGGCTAAATATCCTTTTTTACTTTTGAAGGATTTATAAATTGTAAATGTCAATACAGGCCCTGGAGAGAGAGCGCCTGTGAGAGCTACTATAAACGAGATTGCAAATATTTCTATCATATGATTTAGCTATTGAATTTTATTAAATAAAATAAGAAAAACCAGAATATTCAGGAATAAATAGAAAGGATTAGCGAAGATAACTCATAATTACGCCAAGTACTACAACAACTACAAGTATGATAGGTATTGTTAGTATTAGAACCCAGAAATAGCCTTTAAGAAATCCTTTTCTAATAGAACTTAGGCCATCTTTCCATTCTTCTTTAGTCTTATCCTGCCAATTTTTTATATCCAGATTAACTTTGTTTGTGTGAGCTTCCCATTGTTCTTTTGTTTCTATAGTTCTTCTTTCCATATCTGCATTCCATTCTTTAAGCTTTTTATCCCACTCTTGTTTAGTTTCTTTAAAAAATTTATCAGCTTTACCCTTGTTTTCCTTCAACGATTCTATATTTTTTTTGAATTGATCTTCGAGTGATTTTTGAAATTTATCAAATCCTCCTCTTATTCCATCACTAAAATTTTTCCATCCTTTTTTAAAAGGTTTTTCGTTATTTTTCTCTTCTTCAGAACCCATTTGATTATTTTCACTAC
>CAZRBD010000016.1:8527-24288 GCA_964598265.1 uncultured archaeon | reverse complement strand
ATATTTTGAAAAATAGAATTAATTTTAATATTTAATTACATTAAATAAATTTAATTAAGATCAGTAAATTATTTTGAATATAAATAATTATAAGAATTTGGATTTAGCATGAAGTTTAGTCACATTCAAAAAACACCCTTATATAATGCCTTCTCAGATATTGGGAAGAGAATTTTCTTGCCAGATGGAATCTTTCACTGGTCCGGAAGGGCTAAAAAAGAAGCAGAAATTATTGGAACTATTGGAACTGCATACGGGTTCGAAAGAGATTTTATTAATGGAGGCAGTACAGATTGGTTACCTTGTTATATCAAAGAAATATCTGATTATTCTAAATTTTCAATCAATGAAATTGTTCCGTACTCCGCTATTGGGGGAATTGCTGAAACGCGAGAAATTTGGAAAAATTGGATATTAAAGAAATCTATGTATGATGACAGTGCTGATAAAGATAAGTACACCAGACTTGAAAACTACATTACAACCCCGGAAATTACAGCTGGTGTAACTAACGCTATATTTCAATCTTGTTCTCTATTCCTAAACCCTGGAGAATCTATTATCATTCCTTCTAAAAGATGGGGTAATTATGATAATATCATTTATAAATTGATTGGCGCTAAAATAAGTTCTTTTAATTTCTTTAAAGATAATAGAATTAATATTAAAGGATTAAGGAAAACAATTGAACAGGTTGCTACCAACCAAGACAAAATCATCTTACTACTGAATTTCCCTAATAACCCTACAGGATATGTTCCTACGCTTGAAGAAGCTACTGACATTGTTAATCTCTTGAAAGAATGTCAAAGGAATCTTGCCCGACCTTTTATAGTATTAGTAGATGATGCATACGAACCATTTATCTATAAAGATGATGTGTTGAGGAAATCTATATTTTATGATCTTCATCAATTAAACGAAGATGTTATTCCAATTAAACTAGATGGGATTACAAAAGAACTCTTAATTTATGGAGGTAGGATCGGATTTATTACCATAGGACTAAAACCACACTGGGTAGAAAATGAAGCCAATTTGAATAGTTTAAAAACGGAAATTAATAATAAGTTAGAGGGGTTTACAAGGGCAACAATTTCAAATTGCAACCATTTTTACCAAACTCTTACCCACAAAATGTTTACTGAGAAGGGAATAGATAAAATTATTGAATCAAGAGAGAAAATTAAAAATTTACTTAAAGCGCGCTATGATAAAATCAATTCTGAGATTAATCAGATTAATAACCCTAATTTTTCGGTTGATCCCAATTCAGGAGGTTTTTTTCTCTTTGTTAATCTCAATCCAACTAAATTTAAAGCAAATGAGTTTGCAGATCATTTGTTAAAGAAATATAAGGTTGGAATTATTCCCATTGAAAAACCAGACTATAATATAAATGGAATTCGAATCGCCTATTGTTCAATAGATCTCAATGACATTCCGGAATTGATAAAAAGATTTAATTTAGCTCTAAATGATTTCTAATGTCACTATTTCAACTCAATGATATATGAATATTATCTTAATTTTTATCAAAATTTTTATAAACATAGTTTTATAATGTAATTAAAAATAAATATTTAAAAAAAATAGTTGATTTGAATGAAACTTTATCTTATCGATCAAGGCAACCTTAAAGAAATAAAGAAGAATATTTTTAGCTCCGGAGATGTTTATCTTGTTGATATTGATACCATAATCTATGTTTGGATAGGTAATAAGTGTTCAGTTGACGAAAAAACAGCTGGTGCTGCTCAAGCAAGGACATTAGATCAACAACGGGGCGGAGCGGCAAAAATTATTACTGTCGATCAAGGACAAGAGTCAAAAGAATTTATGTCGACAATTACTTCTTTAGGAGCAATGAAAATTGTAGAAAAAAATTATGCTAAAACGTTACTTAAGGATGTATCAACAGGAGATTGGGCCGGTTTTAATGAATGGAAAAATGTACTTTATAGAGTATCATCAGAAGAATTTGAAGACATTAATGCAATGAAAATGTTGCAAGTTCCCTATAAGAAAGAATCGTTGGTATCAGAAGATTGTTTTATTGCAGATTTAGGTAACAAGGTTTATATTTGGCAAGGAAAGGCATGTACAGTTAAAGAACGTGTAAAAGCTGGCCAATGGGCACGTGCTATAGATGCCGATCGAGCAGGTCTCCAACAAGAAACAATTTTTGAAGAAGGAGATGATGCCAAGTTTTTTACAGCTTTAAGTAGAGGAGAGGATTATAAAGAATCTGACGCAGTCCAACTAAAAGCAGAATCTGTATTAGAAGGTGAAGATGAGGATGATAGAGTGGCAAAAGCTATCCAACCAGAGTTGAAATCGGAAATAAAAGATGTAGCTCCTAAAGTAGTTAAAGCGGAAGTAAAAAAAGTTTCGCCTGAAGAAGTTAAAACGGAAGTAAAAAAAATTTCGCCTGAAGAAGTTAAAGCAGATATATCGGCAATTAAATCTTCTGGAGCTGCTCCGGGAATCCCAGGAAAAACAGATCCATCTATCATAACAGTTTCTCCAGCAGAAGGGCGTAGAAAATGTCCTGAATGTAGTAATGACAACCATCTCATGATTCATGAAAGCGTGGACAAGGGTAACATAATTCTAGACTACCCACGTTTGTACGGAAAAAAATTCACGTGCGGTCAATGTGGTTTGCAGTGGCGGGAAAGGTAATAATTAGAAAAGGCTTTATCTAATTACACATAAATGTCTAGTGAAAAACAAAACAGTAAGGAATTAAATTTTATTTTTTTCTTTTTTTAGTGATACAAAATGTAATAGATTTTAATACAAAAAAAAGTTCAAGCTTTTTTCAGATCTCGTCGCATGAGTTTAATTTTCTTCTTTAATTCCACAATTTCAGATTCCATTTTGATATTTTCATCCTTCATTTGATGAATCTCGATGTTAATTTTCTCTTCTCTACGTTTTGAATCTTCTTGTTCAATTCGTATTTTTCTTTTTTCTTCAATTAAACCTTTTATTTCTTCATCTCTGTCATCAAGCATGTTTCTTATACTTCCTAATTCAATTTCAAATTTACCCGTAAGACTTCCCGAACTTTTATGGGCTATTTCTAATTTTTTTTCGATATGTACAATTAAATCCTGATTAGATAAAATCTTCTGCTTAAATCCTTCGAGTTCTACGACGAGGGTTTTATTCCGTTCTGTTTTCTTCTCAAGATCTTTTTTCATAAGGTTAACTGTTTCAAATTGTTGTTGAAGGTCTTGAATCTTTTTATTCGCGGTTTTTAAAGAATTTTCATTACTAAATATTTCTTTTTCTTTTTCGGTAATGATTTCGTCCTTCCTTTCTAAGAGAACTTCAAGTTTTTCAAACTTAGATTTATGAATAGAATCACTCTCAAGATATTTAAGTTGTTCCATTAATTCCTTTATTTTATTATCTTTTTCTTGTAAATTCTTATTTAAATCTTGATTATCTGTATCATTTGATTTAAATTCTTCTATTTGTTCTAAGAGTTCTTTTATTCTATCAATCTGGTCATTAATGATTCGATTTAATTTTTTAGATTGCTCATCAAGTAGAAGGTTCAAGTTTTCAATTTCGTCATTTTTTTCCTCAATTGTTTCATATAATTTTTGAACTGCTTGGCTTTGCATAGTTTTACCTTCAGTTTTCTCAATTAAATCTTGAATATCTACTTCCAATTTATGTACGATTTCATTTTTTTGATTAATTTCTCCTATGAGCCTTTTGTTTTCATCTCTAAAGAATGTGATTTGTTCCTCAAGATTATCTTCAGCTGAGATAATCTCTTCTTCATCATCTTCTTCAACCCATCCTAATGTAGAGAGCGCATCAACAATTGATTTATTGTCGCTATCCTCTTGGTGTTCATGCTCTTCTGACATATGATTTAAGACACTAATTAATCTAATAAATTTTATTATTTTTATATAATATTAATAACATTAAACATTAAATACATATTTACGATCTAAAAAGAATTTAGTTAGATATCCAATAGTTAAAGCTACGATCAAACTAATTTCTAATGGAGCATTCATAAAATTTGATAAGAAGAATTGAATTCCGATATTTTCAATCGTAGTTAAAATCGCGAAGCCAAAATATTTCATAAATTCTATGGATGTCTCTTTCAGTTCTTCTCCTTTTTTCTTGAAAACTAGATATTTATCTAAAAAGAATTTAATTATATACGTAATTCCTACTGCTAAGATTGAACCTACCAATTCTGGCATATCAAATGTATTGGTGGAACAGTAAAAAGTTTGGAAAAATCCAATGTTTCCGAAATTACTGCAAATAAAAGGAGCAAATACTTCTGCATTCAGTTTTTGTATTAAATAATTCAGGATGATCATTAGAATAGCAAAAACAAGATACCAAGCCAACTGTTTTTTAAAGTTATTTTCTTCGGACATATTTAAAATCAAATTTAGTGAAGGATTCTTACAATAGTTTCAAAAAATATTACTTTTCAATTCGCTCTTTCCATGTATTATTGCTATTTGACGAGTCTTGTCTTTCTTCTTCACTAAGTGAGGATGTTCGGTTATTCGCAAGGTATTGAGACCCAGGTGAGAGAACATCTTGATGAGCTGGTGTTATCATCCCCATAAGCTCTCTTAATTTATTTTGAGATTTCGTTTCCTTCCCTGTCAACTTCTTATAAAGTCGTTTTATTCCGTACATCGATAAGGCAAAACCTATGGAAAATAAAAAATAAATCGCAAACCACCCATCACCGAAAATTAAAATTGGAAAAGGCAACAATCCAGTACTATAATCAGCATAAATTAAGCCAAGAATCCCAAAAATACCGATAAAAATAATGCATCTAACACACATCGGAATTAATTGTTTTTTCATTAAAGTTTTCATGAATATCATAGACTCCCGTTGTAATTGCATTATTAATTTATAATCATTTAACAATTGAGCATTTTTTATGCGGTCTTGAATATTCTGTGCTTTTTCCCTTAAATTCTTAAGATTTTCTTTTCTCAATCCTAGTACTCTATTAAGGATCATACCAACGATTGTCATACCAATGGTAATGAACATTATTTGAATAATTATTACTGTGCTCGACATAAAATTTTCACTATTTTAGGAAATATAGGTTTAAAATTAAATTTTTGGAATTACTATAATTCAAAATTAAAAGATTTAAACCAAAATTAAAAATTTAATTAATTTAAAGATATTTATATTATCTCAAATTCCCATTGAAGAATCCTCTGATAAATTTAGCATAAAATGTCTTCCATCGAGTTGGAATTGAGGATGCCATGGCGCACCCTAGTCTACAGTGGTCACAGAAGCTATATTCATCATACTTTTCCCTAATCTGTTTTACTTCTTGAGAGTTATAGATATCAAATACAGAATGTTTTAATGCATTAAAACTTGTAAACGGATGAATTTTGCAGGGATAGTGGATAAAACCATCATGGCTTATAGACAGGTAAGCTTCAGCTACATGACATCTTAAAGTATTTTGGTAGTAATCCGGAAAGCCTCCAAAACCTCCCCGTTCCACGATCTCAACGCTTATTGGATCAGTTAATATATTTTTATAATTCTTTCTTAAATTTCGAATTTTATCTGCCCATACTGAAATATCAGGAATCATTTCTCGAATCTTTTGAATCTGGTAGCTTTTATCGGGAAAATCCCTTATTATATTCTCACATGGATACATTTCAATTGTACATCCTAATTTTTCAGCTAATTGACATATTTCATCTAAAAGATGGATGTTATCTTTCATAACAACTGTGCTAATAATAACTTTAATATCATTCTTATTGGCTAAATGAATTGACTCAATAACCCTATCAAAAACTTTAAGGCCTCGCATTTTATTATGCAAATCTGCTGTAGGATAATCCAATGAAAGTAAGATATAATCTAAACCTTCTAATTTGTTTTTTTTAAGTAATTTGGGTAAGAGGAAACCATTTGAAGCTAAGCCATTCATAAAATTATGAGTAACTCCTGTATGATATATAAGTTCAGGAAGATCTTTTCGCAATGTTGGTTCACCTCCAGTAAAAGAGAGAGCAAGAACTCCTAAATCCGCTATTTGATCGATTAAATCTTTGATTTGTTCAGTGGTCATATCATTACCTATATCTGAATCGGGTAAAGAATGGATCGAGCAAAACTGACATCTTCCATTACAGTGGAGGGTTAATTCAATTTGAGCAGAATACGGAATTTTTTTATGAGTGAAATTGTTTAAAACGAAATTTCTGATGTATTTAATTCCCGTTTTTATTCTCATTTGAGGAATTTATCCGCACACCTCTAATCTTGAATGAATATTTTGATTAAGAATTTAAAGTATATTGATGTTAAAAACCTAACTAAATGGAATTAAAAGAAAAAGTGGTTTTATTCTTTTATATTTATGTTAGTTCTTGAAAGAAAAAAAAATTGTTTAGTTAAGAGATTTTATCCTTCAGTCCCACAAGATTTGCAAATGTACTTCTTAGCATAGATTTTCATCCCTCCAGTGTAATGTAAAACTTGCGATTTATTTTCTATTGTATTGAAAGCAGTACCACCACATTTCGAACAAACTCTTCTACCCTCTACTATGGGTTTTTCGGCATATTTCTCATCCATGTCTTGTTTATCAAGAACTGCAGAAGGTTTAATTGTAGCAGGAACTGGCGATGGAGCTGCTGAAGGTGTAGGAGTAGCTTTTACTGGAGCACTACTAACAGTTCCAGGGCTCAATAATTTATTAAGTTTACTGTCTATTCCTTCAAGTAATTTTAAAACTTTTTGTTCAAATTCAGACAATTAAAATTCTCCTCTTTAAATTTTTAGACTAAGATAATTTTAATAAATAATCTATTCAGGTTTTATATATTTTTTTAATACACAAGAATTCTAATTTAAAACTCCCTAACAAGACGTATTAATTGCTTTGTTTTACAGGAGTAAAAATTTTAAAAAAATCCCGTTTAGCCTTTACATTACCTTGTAGTTTGACAATAATTTTGTTACCTAAAAGATTTACGGCATGAAAACTATTATAAGAGTTTGTAAATCCTAAAAATGAAACAACATCTCCATCATTCAAAGTTGAATCTAATTTTGAGGCATCTTTTACTCGTAAATACATACCAGATTTAAGTTCAGTTAAGTTATTGATAATGTGAATACTAGAAAATGAGTAAGTTCCAGAGTAGTTTTCTACAACATAATCATATAGTTGTTTTAAAGGTCTTTTCTCAAATTTAATAACTTCACCCCTTATTCCTCGTCTAGCTATTAATAGTGCTGCAATTGCATGATCAACAAAACTTTTTGACTGTACTTCATTTACAAGCTTTCCTTGCTGGAGATGAAACAAAGCTTCTTTAGTGGTTTTAAATTCATCAACAAGATAAATCTCAGGAGGTTTAAAGCGATTCCTGCTTGTTATTTCATTATTTAATCTATTTTTATCTGAATTAAAATCTGTTATCTCACATTCATTATCATCACAAGGGATTTTGAAATACTCTATGAGTGTATCTGTAATAAATTTAGAGCCTGGTCCGTTTCCTATGAAGATTTTAGTTATTGAATCTTTGTCACTCCTTAGGAAAATCTCTAATTCATGCATTACATGACTTTTTGCATTTTTTATAGTTCTTGAATCATCGATTTTCCTTTTTAGATTTACGTACCATAATGAAGGTAAAGCTACTTTTTCTATGACGCAGAATCCAATATGCCTTGTACCAGGATCTGCCGATAGAATAACGTCATTCTGTTCAAATCTGAATAAGTTTATCTCAGCTTTTCCATTTGAAGTTTTCATTAATGAATTAAAAAATTCCTCAAAATATTGGTTCTTAATTTGAAGGAAAAAAGAATCTGATTGGGAATGATGGAGTATTTCAATGTTGTATTTTTCAATTAGTGGATTTAGATCATGATAGTTCTCTACTTTAACGATTACATCCTGATGTGGAAAAAGTTTTATAATTTTTGTTTTTTCGATAGCTTTTGCGATTGCCTGAGCAATGTCATCTTCATTTCTCCCTGAAAAAATTTCCACGTGAAGTCCATCCAAATGATATGCTTCATAAGCGGCAGTTGCTGCTAGTATATCAAAGAGTTTTGGTTCATTATCACTAACTCTACTAACTGTTAAATTTCTTCTACAGCGGGGAATAATACGGACCACAGCTGAATTATGCTTTGCTCTACTATCTGATTTGATAGTTATTACTCCTTTAACTTTAGAACCAACCACTTTAAATTCAATTAAATCATCTAACCTTTCCTTTAAGAACTCAAATTGTAGGTCTCCAAGAACTAAAATAGTGATCATATTCTTTTCATAATAAAAATCAAAGGAAGGAAGGAGCTTTTTAATTGTTTTTAATACATCTAACGCAATTTTGAATTTATTAGGCTCCTCTATAGTGATATAAAATTCTTTTTTTGGATGAATTTCTGATAATAAACCTTCGGTTTTTGAGAGTATAAATTTTCCACTCAAGTACTTTGTTCCTAATTCAAAATTCGCCTTCACATTAAGAGATATTTGTACTATTTCTCCTACAGAAGCTTCTTTTATTGGAGTGCCTCCCAATGAGAATATATGTCTTATCTTGATCTTCTCAGTTAGCCAGCTATTTTTAATTTGTCCAGTATAGATACCAATATTTATTAATTCACCAATTCCTTTTTTTTTATAAAATCCGAGTATGATGAATGATAGATCTGACTCAGTTTTATCTCTAATTTTAACATAATTTGATATCTTTTGTATCAATTCCTCTATTCCAAAAAAGTTTTTTGATGAAGTCTCAATAATTGGAACTATTCGAGTATTTAACTTCTTTATTTCTTCTCTAATTTTCTTTAGATTTACATTTCTGAGATCCATTTTTGTTGCTGCGATTATGATTGGAAGATTCTTCCTAACCACATTTTCATAAAGCCAATAGGTTCTTGCTTGAAATCCGTCTGTACCTGATATTACAAGTATTAATAGATCTGCAAATTCAAGCCCTAAACCAATCCCACCTTTAAAATCAGCATGACCAGGGCTATCTAAGAAGTTTAGTAAAATATTCTGTTTCTTTAGCTCGAATTGAATTACTTTTAAAGAAACAGTAGTTCCATGAGCTATTTCATAATCCAGATTATCTGGAAACACACCACAAATAGCTTGAATCAACGAACTCTTACCATGTTGGGCATGACCAGCGACCAGAACGTTGATAACTCTACGTTTTTTCTCCATTTTGAATTGTAATATAAAATGATATCTAAAATTTTGGATTAAAAACCCTGTAATTAACTTTTATTGGGGCTCAATAACTTCTTCTCCGGTTTTCACTTTTTTCAAGATAATCAAGAATTGATTCTCTGATTTCTACTGCAGGTGCTATAAATTTAACTTTACTCACATATGAAAAAGCGTCTCTCCAACTCCACATTGGATTTTTCTTCAATAACCATGCGACGACTATTCCTCCGCTTCGAGATATACCCATGGAACAATGCACTAATACTTTTCCAGATTTTGTTAGATGTTTTTCAATAAATCTTAAAATTTCTTTAATGTATTCATGTGGAGGATAAGTATCGTCTGGAAATCCTTTATGTAAATATGCAAATAACCTCTTAGGTGGTGTATAAAGTTTATGTTCCATCAAGTTAACAATTGCTGTGATACCTATTTCTCTAAAATTATTGAAATTCAATCTTGGCCAATAAGCTCCGATATATAAGTTCTTATGAACTTCATAAATTTGATCCAGTTCAGGAATTTAAACCTACCTTTTAAAATTCATATATAGATAAGACATATATAATTAAGAAAAAGAATTTAAAAACTAAAATTTTATGTTATTTTACATTCAAGCCTTTATAGTTATCTGGTTCTAGGATATGGGTTTTACTTAAGCAGTTTATAAAGACTTTCCATATTATGCTTCATCTCTTTAAAATCAATAAAAATTAATTATCGAGCTAAGCATCACACTTAATTAATTTTATTGATTAAATGAAAAAAATTATTACTTCCTTATTATCCAGAAATAGTCTGACCGTTCTCTTATCAGTTCAGCCTGTCTAAATGAACTGGATTCAATAAATAATTTAAATGATTTTTCATCATAAAATTTAGAACCAAACGCTACTTCAAGCATTTTATGCATTACATCGTATAATTGAAATTTAGTATTTGGCTTAAATGTATCAGGAATCATGGTATCTCCAACAATTAATACACCATCATCTTTTAATAATGCATAGATATTCTCTAAAACACTCAACCTATATTTATCATCAGGGTTCATCTCATGCAAAACCATATTGAGGATAGCTACATCAAATTTAGCATCCGTTTTGGCGACATAATCTTCTAATGTAATCTGGTATAATTCTACTCTATCACTCCATCTATTTTCTTCTGTTAGTTGTTTTGCATGTTCTATCCCATTAGGATCAATATCAATTCCAACGAATTTTGCTTTTTTATATCTTTTCATCCAACCTACTAGATTGAAACCATAACCACAACCAATTTCAATCACATTCGCATCTTCTTTTAAAATTTTTTTTCTATCTTCTTTGCAACGTTTTGCGAATAATCTCTCTACAATGCTGCCAAATCTTGCGCTCATTAGTTGTCCTCCCTTATAATCTTCCGCGGGTGTATCTAGTATGTTGCTAAATTTACCTGTCTTAATGCCTTCAATAAAAAGATCTTGACTAGAAGCCATAGAATAAAACCCTGCGATCATTTGACCAATGAAAAACGGATTTTCACGATCAATTAATAAATCGTATACGTATGCAGAAGTCTTAGCACATTTTTCACAGGATTCATCAATTTCAAATATTCCGCACGCGATTGAGAGATGAAGCCAAGCATCTAAATATATTAAATCAAGATTTAAGTTTTCAGAGATTTCTTCGAGAGAAAATGAAATAGAAGTCAGTTTTTCTTCACTTTTCTTACCTTTTTCATATAGATATTCAAAAATACCTAAGCGTTGTCCTAAACCATAAGTAAGAATAGTTTGGAAGCCGTACATATTTTTGACTAGGAATTTTTTTGTTTGCTCTGCCATTGTTATTTCAGGAGTTTTTTGATTTTGAGACACTTTAATTGCACTTTTTTTTTAATTTCAATATTTAACAAACAAAGTAATTAGTCACTAGTTGTTTAAAAATTTGATATTAAAAAGCATTAGAAAAATTAGAAGAAAACAATAATTAATTAAGCCTCAATTAAATCTCGACTGGCGATGATATTAACATTTAATCCAAGCACATTTTCAATTAAAATATCACCCATTTTGATAGGTGTCATAGCAACAGTTTGAGCAACTTCTTTTAAAACATCTCTCAATTTATCTTTTGGGATAGGTTTATCAGATCTAACAGGGACTAATGGCAAAAAACCATTTTTCACACGCAATGTAGTGGTTAGAATTCTTTTTGGAGCTATAAATTCTTCTCTGGCGTAAACTTCACCCCTTTTACAAGAATGCCCTTCAATAACAAGCTCTCCGGAGATGTTCTCAACATGCACAAGGCATCCTGTGGGACACACAATGCAACGGATATCTTTACTCCCTTCTGGAATTTTTGATTCTGACATTTTTATTGCCGTTAAAGTTTATTCTTTTCAATTAGAACTTCTGGGCGCGGTATAACCTCTACCTCTATATTCTTGCACTCAGGATCTATTTGTTGTTCACTTAAATTTAATTTTATTTCAATCATTTCGCTCGGAATTACATATTTTCTCTTTCTTTTATATAAAACCCTGTTTTTCTCGTCTTTAAACTGAATTAGAACGCGTCTATCAGGTTTTTTTACTCTAAAAGTAAAGATTATATCTTTTTCTAAGTCAACTTTATTAATTAAATCGGGCTTTATATAAATAACATTTTCTCCTGCAGTACATTTGATTTGTTCAATTTTTCCAGTTTGTTTATCATATTTATTATGGATATAATCAATTGTATTAAAACCAGCTCGCTTCGCTTCAGCAGTTACTAAATCGACTAAGTCATGAACTTGTAAAACATTCCCACATGCAAATACTCCTTCGATAGTAGTTTGCAAATTATTATCCACAATTGGACCACCCATTTCTGATATTTCAGCACCTGCTCCTCGTGTTAACTCGTTTTCGGGTATTAAACCTACAGATAATAATAATGTATCACATTCGATAAATTTTTCAGAGCCTATAACCCTATCGAAATTGCGATCTACTTTACTTATTGTCAAACCCTTTAGACGGTCTTTTCCATGTATTTTAGTTACTGTATAACTGGTTATTAGCGGAATATCATAATCTTCTAAACATTGTACTTGATTTCTTATTAATCCACTTACGTAAGGCAGGATTTCGACGACTGCTTTGACTTGACACCCTTCCCAGGTTAGACGTCTTGCCATTATCATCCCAATATCTCCACTTCCTAAAATCACATAAGTTTTCCCTGGTAAATATCCTTCGACATTGACAAATCTTTGAGCTTGTCCAGCTGTATAAATACCAGCAGGTCTAAAACCAGGAATATTAATTGCTCCTCTTGTTCTTTCACGACAGCCCATCGCAAGAATTATAGCTTTAGGTTTTATTTCAATTAGCCCTTCATTATTATTTACAGCATAAATGATTTTATTTTTAGTTAATTCAATTACCATCGTATCTAATTTATAAGGGATTTCTAATTGTTTCACTTGGTTTATAAATCTTTGAGCATATTCTGGACCAGTCAGTTCCTCTTCAAATTCATGTATTCCGAATCCATTATGAATACATTGCAACGTAATACCCCCCAGTTCACGATCTCTTTCTATAATTAAAACATCTAAACCAGCCTTTTTTAAAACAACTGCGGCAGCCATTCCCGCTGATCCCCCGCCGATTACAGCAACATCAACATCAAATTTTTTCATTATTTACTAGCACCCCGTATAATATCTTTCAATACAAAATCCTTTGTTTTACTTATCAATAAATTTGTATCTTCACCTTTTTTTGTCACTTCCTCGTAAGGGACATTTAGTTCACGCGATAATATTTCTATAACACGAGGACGACAAAAACCGCCCTGACATCGTCCCATACCTGGTCTACATCTGAATTTTACGCCATCTACGGTACTCGCTCCTACAGGTGCATGGATTGCATTTATAATTTCTTTTTCGGGAATAGTTTCACAGCGACAGATAATTCTACCCCATGCGGGGTCTTCTTGTATTTTTAAATCTAACTGTTGTTTTGTGAAATCTTTAAAATGTTCTGGTTTAGGTCTTATTGGATTATAATCTTCCTTTTTATTCAACTCTACACCCAACAATTCAAGAAATTCAACAACCTTCTCAGCAATTGCAAAATTTGCTGTTAATCCAGGAGATAAAATTCCGGCTACGTTAATAAAACCATATACGTCAGTATTATCAATTATAAAATCGTAATTATCAGGAACAGCTCTTAATCCCGCAAAATTTCTAATAGAACTCCTTACTGGGATATTGGGGACTAAATTTAAACCACTTTCTAAAATCTCTTTTAATCCTGCTGTAGTGGTGGAAAAATCTTCGAGATCGTTTAAATTTTGAGCATTAGGACCAACAAATGTATTTCCATGCAATGTGGGGCAAATAATAATTCCCTTTGAAATTTTTGTAGGTATTGGGAATAATATTTTATTTAATTGAAGAGCATTTCTATCAAATAGAATATATTCACCTTTCCTTGGCATAATACTAAAATAATCCAAACCTAACATCTTAGAGACCCGAGCAGCATGGAGTCCTGCGGCGTTAATGAGATTTTTTGATTGGAATTCACCTTTATAAGTCCGAACAGTGAAAAGGTAATCTTGATGCTTGATCTTAATAACCTCATGATTCCTGAAGAATTTTACACCATTCATAGCAGCATTTTCAGCTAATGCAAATGTTAATTCATAAGGACTTGCAATTCCTGCTGAAGGTGCGTGCAATACTCCTACAACTTCATCAGTGAGGTTTGGTTCCATTTTCTTTATTTTTTTCTTATCTAATATTATCTCGAGCCCTTGAATGCCATCTTCTGAACCTTTTTTTCTCTCTTCCTCTAATTTTTTAATCTGGCTGTCTTCTAATGCTACTACAAAAGAACCTATTCTCTTAAAGGGAAAATTCAATTCTTTAGCTGCTTGAGTATATAATTTGTTCCCTCTTATACACAAATAGCGCTTGGTAAATTCTCTTGATGATGCATATCCCGCATGAATCACACCAGAATTAGCTTTTGTTGTTCCCGAAGCAATCTCTGCCTCCTTTTCTAATACACATATATTTAAATCGTATTTAGAGAACATTCGGGCTATGCTGCAACCTGTAACTCCGCCACCAATAATAATAACGTCAAATATCAAAGATTTACAGACCTTTTTGCAAAATAATAAATCATAACGTGCTATTGTTATAGAATCTAATCTTAAAAAATTTAAATATCTTTTAAAACTACTTTCTTAAAATTAATATTAATTTTATCTTTGTTGTTAATAAATTAGATGAATAGATGATTGTCTGGTTTCTCTTAAACCAGATTTTATGTATCTTAAATAAGGTAAATCGATAAAAACCAGAATATATTGAAAAGAATTGCTAGTATTACTAAGGTCTTGGTTACAGGGTTTAAAAAGGTATTTTTTAAGGATCTTGTGAGCCTTAAATCAAGATCATTTGCAAGCAAGTTTTCAACATTTTTCAAGCTTGGATTCGAATTTTTTTTTAAGTGAATTGATCCTAAAAAAGATGGGTTGAAGAAATTTTTAATTGCATAATTTAGATTATCAGAAAAAAATTGCCTTTTATCTTTCCCTAGAAAGTTCTCAATATTATCAGATTCCTTCATATTTTTATCTCTTTATAAAATAATTCTATTCTTGTGATCAATATTAATATAGTCTATTTTTCTTAAATTCTTTTCGCTTATAAGATGAAATAATAGAAATCTTGTAACAAATATCAAGTAAATTTACCAGAAAGATTTTTGAAATTTCGCAGCAGCGTTTTCTAAAGAATTGTCAATTTGATTCTTAAAATCAGTAAATAAGGCAACGTCACTATCCCAATTTTCAAGAACTTCTTTTGGATACATGATTATGAATTTTTCACTAATTAATTCCAATTCACTTACAACTCTTTTAATTTTAATTTTACTTGAGGCATTTCCAATAAATAGAAGATTGTTTCTTTTTATAATCGCAAAACGAATATTACTTAGAGTAAAATTAGATATACCACCGTTGGTTAATTTTTCTGCATAAATATTCAAAGCACTCATAATTCCGCCAAAGATTTGTGGATTTATTTTTTCACTCATCACTCGACTAAATAAAGTTACACCTGTTTTAGTTAAAATCCATATATCTCTCAGAATTTTACCCAAGATTCATCATTTTTTTGTAAGTTGATCTTTCTAGCATTTATAATTTAAGATAATGTGATTATGAGAAAAGAATATATCTAGCATAAATCGTCGAAAATAAGGATCACCATAATTTTTACACCTCTAGATTGAATCTTCTAAAGAATCCTTTATATGGCGGTCAAAATTGGCAAAAATATTAATGTTACCATTATTATTATTTATGTCATCTTCAGAAAATTCCTTGTTGAACTTTTTTGAAATAATTTTTAGCTCATTCAAGACTTTCTTACTTTTAACATGATTTGAAGAATTTGCGACAAAAAGTAAATGATTTTTCTTCAAA
>CAZRBD010000016.1:0-8517 GCA_964598265.1 uncultured archaeon | reverse complement strand
TCCGCCCTCTGAAAGACTCTGTGAAAACACATTTAATGCACTCATCAAACCACCAAAGATTTGAGGATCTATTTTTGAACCATTTGCCCTGTTAAATACGGTTAACCCATATTTTGTTAAAATCCAGATATCCCTAATTATTTTTCCCAAAAAAATCCCTTACATTCAACAAAATCCTTTTTTATATAATACAATTTCTTTTTTATTAAGATTTGTAAAAGAATAAAATATATCTAAAGCCGTTTTAGATATTATATTAAACTTCCAATCATAAGAGCATTAAAGATGGACCGCAATTATAACAAAATCACAGAAGTGAATTTCGAAAAGTTAAAAGATATTGTAGGGCAGAAATATATTTTTAAGGAATACGAGATTAGATGGACTTATGCTTTTGGAGGTTCAATATTCAATAAAGATTGGGTTCCAGATTTAATTATTCTTCCTCAAGAAAAGAAACAAATATCAGAAATATTACAATTAGCTAATAAAAATAAAATTCCCGTAATACCTCGAGGTAGTGGAACAAGTTTATCTTCCGGACCTCTGACTCCTTATGGAGGGATAGTTTTAGATCTAAACCTGATGAATAAAATCATTGAAATTGATATAGAAAATAATGTAGTAGAAGTGGAACCTGGAGTAATATGCGACGAATTAAATAATAGTTTAAGACCTCATGGTTATTTTTTTCCACCAGATCCAGGCTCAAGTTCCGTAGCTACAATAGGGGGGATGGTTGCAAATAACGCTGGTGGAATTCAAGCATTCAAATATGGGGTGACCAAAAATTATGTGTTATACCTTGAGGTTGTGCTCCCAGATGGTCAAATTTTAACATTAGGATCTAAAGTCTTAAAGTCTGTTTCTTCCTACAATTTAAAAGATATATTTATTGGGTCTGAGGGGACTTTAGGAGTCATAACAAAAATAGGGTTGAGAATCAGACCTTTACCTAAGCATAGAAAACTTGGAATATTTATTTTCCAGGAGGTTGAAGATCTACAAGATGCTGTATTGGAGCTAAGACGGCAAAGTATTGTTCCAAACATGTTAGAATTCATGGATAAGCTTTTACTAAAAGCTGTATCTGATTATTTAAAAGGCGAATTCTTAGATTTTCCGAACGGGTATGTGCTTTTAGCTGAGACAGATGGGAACTCAATGCAAGAGGTTGAGGAAACATTTGCTCTCATGCTCGATATTATTATTCAAAAAAATCCTATTTACCACAGAATCGCGATGAATGAGGAGGAACGAGAAAGACTTATACTTGCTAGGAAAGCTAATTTACCAGCTTTATCAAGGATTCGACCTAATACCTGTGTTGAAGATTGCAGTATTCAGGTTTCTGATTTTGCGAAAGTCATAAAAAAAATCGAAGAAATCCCTCACAAAATAAAGGCGAAAAATTTATTAGTCGCAATAATATGCCATATGGAGGGAAATTTACATCCTACATTTTTATTTAATGAAAATGATGAAGAAGATGTAAAAGATTTTGAAAAAGCTATAGATTATTTATACAAAGAAATAATTATGCCAGTTGGGGGGACTTTAACAGGAGAACATGGTATAGGTAAAATCAAAACTCCCTATCTTAAATTAGAGTTTAGCCCAGGTGTAATAGATTTAATGAGTCGAATTAAAGAGTTGTTTGATCCAAATATGATCTTAAATCCTGGAATTGGAAAAGGGGATTTAGTCTATTTAAAAAAGAATAGGCGGGTACGTACTTTAAAAAATCAAACAGGGCAGATTCTGGAGATGAAATGTATGAGGTGTGGGTTTTGTATTTCATGTCCATCGAAGATTGATTACATGATAGAAGCTTATAGTCCCAGAGGACGTTTGAGCATATTAAACGGTTTAGTTTACGGTGAGTTAGAATTGAACGATTTGATTAATAATATTCTGCACACCTGTTCTTTATGCGGCTTATGCCAAACCAAATGTCCAGCTGGAGTTAAAACGATAGAAATTTTTGAAAAAGCTAGAGAAATTATTCATAAAGAGGTTAAGAAAAATGAAATTTGACTATGGAAAAGAAGGATTAGAATTAAATCTCGATCCTTCATGGAATACGACAATCTTTCATCCTGCTAAACAAGATGTTCTAAAAGAACCTAAGAAGAAAATTAAAGAAGTTATTAAAAATCCAATTGGTTGTTTACCTCTTAAAGAAATTGTTAAGAGCAAGGATAACCTTAGAACAGTCTGTATTGTTGTAAGTGACGCAACGAGACCAGTTCCATCACATTTAATTTTAGAACCTTTAATTGAGGAACTAAATGATTATAATGTATTAGATCATCAAATAACTATATTAATTGCTACAGGACTCCATCGACCATCCCACGAAGATGAATTGGAACGTATTTTAGGAAAGGATCTAAAAAATAGAATAAAAACTATTGACCATGTTGCAACCGATATTGACTCAATGATTGATTTAGGAAAAATAAGTGAAAATATCCCGATATTTATCAATAAATATTATTATAAAGCGGATTTAAAGATTATAACAGGTTACGTTGAGCCTCATTTCTTTTTCGGGTTTGCAGGCGGACGTAAGTCAATTATCCCCGGAATATCAGGGGCACAAACTATCCAAGCTAATCATTCCGCAGAACTTATAGGCTCACCCCACGCCCGGTTTGGAGTTTATAAGGAAAACCCTATGCATAAAAATTCTATCGAAGGTTGTAAACTTGTTGGGGTAGACTTCATTATTAACGTATGTATTAATGAAAACCATCAAATAACACAAGTTGGAGCAGGAGATATAGAAAAGACTCATGAAAAGCTAGTTAGTTATCAGATGAAGCATATTTTTAAAGAAATAAAAGAACCATACGATATAGTGGTATGCGGAAATGGAGGATACCCCTTAGATATCAATCTTTATCAAGCTGTGAAGAGTATGGCTATTGGAGAAATGGGTGTGAAAAAAGGAGGGACAATAATTTCTGTAAATGAATGTGCTGATGGAATCGGGATAGGTCAAGATAAATTTAAAGATCTTTTATTCTCTGGAATGAGTCCTGAACAAATGTATAAAAAAATCTTAAAAAAAGAAATTGTGGTTCCAGATCAATGGGAAATTCAAGTACTTACAAGAATCCTCATGAAAGCAGAAATATTTGTTGTATCTAAATTGCAAGAAAGTGAATTAGGTAATATTGGCTTGAAATATGCAGAAACTATTGAAGAAGCAATAAAAATCTCTTTAAAAAACCATGGACCAAGAGCGAGGATATTAATTTTACCAAATGGTCCACAAATCCTTCCATTTTTAGTTTTGAATTTGATGAGATAAAGTGTAAATTCAAACTTTAAAGTATGATAAACGTAATTTTTTCTAATCCTTATGAATTATAGCATTCCCACCAAATGCCCATAGAATGTTTGTTCTATAACATATCGCATATTGTAACAGAAAAGCTTTTATATATTGGTATAATCTATTTGTGATATATATAAAGAAGTATCGTTTTTAATATAAAACATATAAATATAAACCATAATTGATCATTAAAATCATAGAAACAAGACATTCATTGATCATTTTCAAAATTGGTTAATAAAAGATACTGTCGAAAAAATTAGTGCAAAAGTGAATAAAAATGAGTTATAAAGATAGACTACGTTCCACAAAAGTCAGTTCAGAAGAAGATTTAAGCGGTAGTTCAGATGCTGCGTGTTGTGATACTCCTAGTATTGAATCCCGTGAAGGAGATAACGTTTGTTTGAATTGTGGTATGATTCTCGGACGAAATCTTGTTGGTAATGAGCGGCGCGCTTATACGGTAGAAGAGGTAAATAAAAGGCGTCGAACAGAACCACGATGGAGAGAATTTGGCCCACGAACTATGCTCCCGAACTCGAAAATCGATTCAAAAGGTCGTTTGATAAATGCACGCGGAAAGACTCTGTTTTCACGTTTATCTAAGATTCAGAATTCATTAATTTCAAGCATCGAAAGAAATTTTTGGGAAGCGAAACCGAAACTCAAAATGCTTACGAGCAAAATGAACATACCTGAATATATCAAGGAAACAGCATGGAAAATATACTCAGTTGTTGCCAAGAAAAAACTCACAATGGGCAGATCCATTGATGGATTTATTGCAGCCTCATTATATGCGGCAATTAGAGTACATGAATTCCCAAGATTGCTTGAAGAGGTATGTGAAGCTTCACTTACTCCAAGAAGAACAGTCCATCGTTCTTTAGGAATGATTGTAAAAGAAGTATTACCTGAATTATCGCTTCGGTATAAACCGATAACTGCGGAGGCTTTAGTATTTCGGTTCGGCAACGATTTGAGCTTACCGATGGAAGTACAGAAAAAAGCAGTCAATATGTTATCACAAGCTTCTAGAAATGGATTACTCAGAACTGGCAAAGATCCGAAAGGATTAGCAGCAAGCGTTATCTACATGGCAGCTAAAGCAAGTAATTGTAGGAAGACTCAAGCAGAAGTAAGTGAAGTAGCTAAGGTTACAGAGGTTACATTGCGTAGTCGCTCCAAACAGATTAAAAGCAAGTTAGTGTAGAACAAAGCTACAATTTTTCAAAACAACATTTTTTTATTTTTTTTTTTTAACTTTAAATAAACAAACAAATCACTTTAGGAATAGATTTGTAGTGTCACATTATTTACTTATAAATTATAAGTTTTTAGATAAAAATGTAAAGAATTAGAAATGAAATTTACTTTCCGGAAGTGTTATTACAGAATGTCTTTTTTAATATACTATAGATTAGGATTAATTAGGAAATTTTTGGGTATTTTATATGAAAGAAGAAGAGAAAAAAAGTTCGAAGTCAAAAATACAAACAGCTGAGGATATTGCTAAAGCGATGGTTGAGAATATGAAGAAAAACATGGAAGATCCGAATTTTTTGAGGGATAAAGAGATATTATTTCAAGCAGCTGTTGATAAAGTATTAAAGAATGGGGAGAAAGAATGAGATAAATATTAAGACATATCATCCAAAGATCCAAAACTCTTATGGATCTAACAAATTTAGCTACACGGACTTTCTATTAAAATTCATTTTTTATTGGAAAAAAACATTATAAGTGATTATTTTTATGTTTTTATTAGAAAATGAGCTACATTGAAAAAAAATATAAGCAGAAAATCACTGATGCTTTTGGAGAATTACCAAGTTTGGAAGAAGATTTAATAAACTTATTGGACAAGAATTCTATAGCCGTTATTGACGACATAGCGATTATTTGTGCGCAATTTAATAAAAAAATTAATCTGATTCTCAAGAAGTATTATCCAGAAATAAAAGAAATAAAGGATAAACTGGATATAAAATCGTCTTTAAAATTTTATTATGATTTAATCCATAAATTAACGGATTTAGTTAGAAATGTAGAAAATTTTCAAAAAATTGACCCGGAATACTATGAAAAACTAGTAGAATTCATAACTAAAAAGCAAAGTTTAATTTTTGGCAAGTATAGAAATATTAGTACTCAAGAACTAACTACATTTTATGATAAGAATTCACGAGCTAAATTAGAGAAGATCTTAACTGAAAAAATAAAGATGAAGAGTAAACAATATTTCACAATTGGCTCATTAGAGGAAGAAATCAAGAAAATCGCTAAAATAGCTGGTGCAGAGAATGTTTTAATAAATCTCGCAGACGATCCAATGAGAAATCAATTGAAAACGGCAAATTCTGTAATAAAATTTACAGTTTCTAATGAAAACACTATACTATTAAGAAAGATCGGAGAAAATATAAGAGATTACTTACTTTCTAAGAAATACCATGTAATTCAAAGCGGCAATTTGATTATTACTGACGCGAAGTTATTTCCCGATGAAGATTAATTCTTTTTTTCCAATCGAATTTTAACCATGGTTAAATTTATTGAGTTATTAGTATTTCATCAGTTAAAGTAATTTAGTGGGGATTTAATGAAGAAATATCTGCTTTTTTTAAAAGCCGTGATTATTCTGAGTTTAGTTATTTTCAGTTTGATTGTAACATATTTCTACTTTTATCTTTATCCTCGGTATACATGGGAATCTATCGAATTAAGCGTTAACCGTTTTATTACTATTATTAATTTCATGATTTTTTTTTACATTCTCCTTGTTTTGATTAATTTTAATACTTATAATAGAATATTTGGAATAACAATTACAATCGGAATACTAACCTGGATTGGAATTTACTTACTTGAATTCTTCAAAATTAAACCAGATTTTTGGGTATGGTCTGGTGTAAGAGATTTCGCTGCTCTTATATCTTTATCTATTTTAGCTCCGGGGCTCACATTAAACATAATCAAATTTATCAAAAATAATTCAAATAAAAATAGAAAAAGAAAGGTTTTCAGAGAGAATCATGTACATGAAGGGTTTGTAGGAATTCTCTTCTTTATTTTTGGAGTCTCATTATTAATCGTACGGTATTTATTAATGCAGCATGAGGTATTTAGGAAGCGGCTAAGAATATTTTTAGCATTAGACATGATTTTAATGTATTTATTTTTGTTTAGTGGGAGTTTTCTGATATTTAGAGACAGGAGAGATATAGTTAGACTGAAATTCATTGAAAAAAGAGACATCTCTAAGGATATTCATAATTCATCCGTTTTCAGCCCAATTACGAGAGATTCGGTTCATTTCTTTACTCCACCACGCATCATATATTATCCTTTTGGAATCTTGATCAATAGTTTCTCTGTTAATTTTCTAATTCATAGCACCGATCTTTTAAGTGTAAAGATTTTTGGCCTATCAGAAGAAACTATAGTTCTTATTGGTTTTTTTCTTGGTATTGTTGCCGGTTTTATGATTGGATTGGATTGGTATCGTTTATTTGCCAAACTGTATCCTGAATTGTATAATGAAATTGAAGAAATTTTAAACGAATTTGAAGCTACTAAAGTTTTATGACATCAAACTTTTATCTCTTTTTACTCCCGTAAAGCTCAGTGATATGATAAAATCATTTTAATATGTGATCTTATTATTAAACTCAATTAAAATTGTTAATAGATTTGTGATAAAATAAAAATAAATTTGAGTGAAATTGATTAAAACTGAAATCATAAATACTAGTACGGGTAAAATTCAAGGCTATATTAGTGACGGGATTCAAATATTTAAAGGAATTCCCTTCGCAGAACCTCCTATTGGTGATTTGCGATTTAAACCACCTGTAAAAAAACAACCATGGGAAGGTGTTTTGGAAGCCACTGAATTTGGACCATACGCGTATCAAGGTTTCACACCTCTGGAAATGTTTGTTCAAGAAGTCAAAGAAGATGAAGACTGCTTAAGTTTAAATATATGGACACCATCGCCAGATGATAAAAAGCGTCCTGTCATGGTGTGGATTCATGGTGGTGCGTTTGTCACGGGAGGAGGTGCTAACCTGACTTATGATGGATCGCCCTTAACCAACCGTGGTGATGTTGTAGTAGTTACGATTAATTATCGTCTAGGTGCTTTAGGCTTTCTTTACATACCCGGTGTTACTGCTAATGCTGGCATGTTAGATCAAATAGCTGCTCTAAATTGGGTCCAAAACAATATTGAGGTTTTTGGTGGAGACTCAAATAATATTACTGTTTTTGGTGAATCTGCCGGGGGGTGTTCCATCTTAACCTTACTTGCCATGCCAGCAGCAAAAGGATTATTTCATAAAGCTATAGTGCAGAGTGCCCCAGTTTTACAACCAAATCCTACCTTAAAAAGTACAAACGATTTAATGAATAAATTTGGCTTGAAGGCAGGAGATATGATGGCACTTCAAAATTTAAAAGTTGAAGAGATAATTAAGGCCCAAGATGAAGTTTTAGCGGAAGCGTTAGAAGCTAGAGAAACCGAAATTATGGGTTTTAGACCAAGTATAGATATAGAAGGGGGTACATTACCAATACACCCCTTAAAAGCGCTCATGAAAGGAGAGGGAAAAAGCATAGAGCTATTAATTGGATGCAATGAAGAAGAAGGAGAATTATTCTCAAAATTTAATCCTATATTCGAGAAATTAAAAAGAGAAAATTTAGAGTCTGAAGTAGCAAATCTCCTGAAATCAATGAATTTAGAGAGTGAAAGTTCCACCCTTATACAAAAATATGAAACTGCTAGAAAAGAAATTCTCCCCATTAAACCTATGGATCTTTTAAATGCCATATGGACTGATTATATTTTCCGTATATCAGGAATTAATATGGCTGAAGCCCAAATTTTGCATAATTCTAATGTATATTTTTACATCTTTACTTGGGCTTCACCTCAATATGAAAGTTCCTGTCATGCTGTTGAAATAGTGTATGCTTTTGGGACATTAGATCTCATTGAATCGGAAACTGGATTGAAGTGGTTCTATGGTAGTGGTCCTGAAGCAAAAATTATAAGTGAAAAGATGATGGATGCGTGGATCGCTTTTGCACGGAATGGAAATCCGAATAATGACAATATTCCCGAGTGGCCTTCCTATGAGACAGAAAGGAGATCTACAATGCTAATA
>CAZRBD010000015.1:0-40931 GCA_964598265.1 uncultured archaeon | reverse complement strand
TTTTTTTTTAACTTAAATCAAAATAAAAAGATGATTTATCTGATTTTCTATACAACATTGTGAACCTCTCTAACAAAGATTTTTAATTATGCTAAATTTGTTTTAGTATCATTAGATTTAGTATTTATGCCATGAAACCATTAACTTTGAAAAAATTCTCTATTTGGGTATTACTCTCACTTAACTTATTATTTGCTTTTGTTATCGGGTTTACTATTCCGTTGTTATCATCTGATAGTTTCTATAATCTTGGATTTGTAATGATTCCATTATTACTGATCCTTAACTATGTAATACTAGATAGGTTTCACTATTATACAAAGCATGTGAATGATATGGGGGAAGATTCTGATGCTGAAATTTAAAGACTTTAAGAAACCTGTTATTGAATATGAAAACCGGAAGTATATTTTTTCCATAAAATCATTGATAATATTAGCTATTGCTGCTCCAATATCGGCTTATTTAATTTACCTATTCTTTGATACACCTATTAATTACTGGTTACATGAAATTGTGGTAAAGCAGACGGTTTATTTCTTAAATCTCTTCTTCAATATGGGCGCTAAAGCTGTATATCTTCCGGGTGGTGGAAAATATTATTGGTTGTTTTCCATTCCTAGTAGAGGTCCAATTTATTTCGAGACGTTTTGCACAGGTGTCCAAGCTATCGTTGTTTTTATCGGAATAATAGTGTTTTCGCCCCATAGCCAAGATGCGAATACTAGAGAAGATATTATTTGGCGGAAAACAAAAGCACTTATTATCTCTTCCCTAATCTTTTATGTAGTTAATATTATTAGAATGCTCATTCAAATTGATTTGTATTATATTGGCTATGAATGGGCAGATATACATTTCTCAATTAGTGCTGCAAGTTCTTTTATTGCAGCAATAATAGTACTACTTCTTCACAAATGGATTCCAGAGTTTATTCTATCAATAATCTACGTCGGAACACTTGTAAGTGAGCCGGCCAAGAAAAAACGAAAGGAGAAAATAAAAGATGTTGTTTCTCAAACTAATAAAGTCGAGTTGAAATTAATGGGAAAAGTTTTAAGAATGGAAAAGAAAAATCTCGATACACAGATTTCCAAATGGGCGATTGATTTTGGATATAAAATTGAAGGAGATTATTTATTTGTCTCTAATGAGCAGACATCAGATTTTATTAAACTCTTAATGAAAGATAGGCCTTTTGAAAGATAAAATAAATTAATAGTTTCCTTTCTTAAATTATTACAAAATGAAATGTTGTTTTATCTTAAGGTAGTTAATTTTATTATATGAAATATGTTAGCAAAACATGTTTCGTCGAAATATGATTTTTCTCGAGTTTTTTAGTGTATGTTTACATGTTAAACAAAAAAAAAATTATGATTCTAAAATGAGCTTGTTTCCTTTCAATTTCTTAGATTCGATTTCAATTTCAATTTAAATTCCAATTTTTTTATCTAATCCTAGATTCCTTAATAAAATTTGAACCTCATTGACATCCGGTTCGACAACTTTAGGTAATCCTAATTGAGATCTTCTTTTTTCAATTGCAGCTTGAAGAGGAATTGCCTTAGCATGATCATATATTTTTTTTACTTGATCATGTATATAGTCTGGGACTTTACCTAAAATAATGCTCTGGTTCTTTAAATAAGTAAATGTTTTGGTTAACTCGATATTTTGAGGACACATTTCCTCACAGGTATTACATGTTGTACAACCCCATATAACTATTTCTTCCCCTCCTAAAACCAAGTCTTTATATCCAGATCGAGCAGCTAAAATGAGTGTTCTAGGATTATATTCTCCTTTTGTAATTTCAGAGATGGGACACACATCTGTGCATGTTCCGCATTGTAAACAAGGATATAGCGAAGGATTATGTTTGATTAAATCAAATGCCCATTCCTTATTTAATTCTGAGTTATTCTCCGAGATAATGGTATCCCATGAAGCTTTACGAAAACTATATGGATCCGTATTGGAGCGAAATCTTCGGATTATTTTATGGTAAAACCAACCAGTGAAAGTAATGACAAAGAAAAAAGTATATACTCCAAGCATAAGGATTGACTGGTTTGAGGTGTTTGACACTATTGCATGAATGAAGATAACAGATACACCTAATATCATCATATTATGGAGAAATTTATTAAAACCATATTTAAATTTCTTACCAGAAGCGAAACTTCTTAATTTCTCTATAAACTTATATTTAATTAAGCGGTTACTCATAAAAATTAGTGCTAATATCATCATTCCAACGAATATCATGAATCCGATGCTTCCTGATCTAATTTGAAATGAAGAATACTCTCTTTCTAAGCGTACTAAGGGATAATGTAGACTTCCGAGTATTATTGCTATTATAGCCATTAGTGTGTGGAATCTTATAATTCCATCCAAACTAAAATTTTCTTCAATCGGCTTTAGCTTTATTTGGATAATAATGTTGAAACACATCCAAATGAAACCGAAAATTCCAATTATGCTACCAGTTCTATGAATAAGATTATTTACCATATCAATACTATCGAGTGGTTCTTCAAACCAATAGATTATCGAAGCAACTATCGGACTAAGATAATAAATTAATAAAAGAACAACCTGCTTCATCTTTAAAGTCATCATGGTTAATTCCTCTTATTTAAATGTTTGTAGCATACTTGATATTTTTAGTAATTAATAACTATGAAATCCATTTCTGTTTTTACTAATAATAAATCAAGAAAATGTAATTATTTTGAAACTAGTTGATATTCAAATTTTTAAAAGTGAACAAATTATTATATTCTTGTTTAGATTTGAACCTATTGTAATACGAAACAAAATTAAAAATTCAATATGAAGTTTCAAATTATCTAACATAAGATTAAATATTTTTACCTTAAATGAAATCTATTGAAAGTGCCCTGTGGATGATATGCTCAATGTAAGAATTGAAAGATTAAAAAGTCTGCGAGATTTATATTTTATCTCTTTCTTTATTATTTGACTTGCCATTAATTTCATACCCTGAGGTTTCCAACATCATTCTATATAATACCTGTAATGAAATGCCATCTTCAACAATAAAAATTAGTATTATTTGAAACTAATTCTGGAATTAAAATAATAAAATCGCTACCTTTGGAATAATCCCCCATTACCCTGTCTTCAACAATTATTTCCCCTTTATAGACCTCTAAAATGAATTTTATGAGTAAAAGTCCTAATCCAAGTCCAGAAGGGATTTTACTCTTTTTATATTCTCTCAGAAAAATATTCCTTTTCCTAGAATCAGGTATCCCGATGCTATTATCTATAAATTCAAATTTAATGAATTCAGTCCCATTCCTTTTATCTTTAGATATTTTAATAACAATTTCCTTAATTGGATTGATATTATGTTGTATGGAGTTAAGGAGAATATTTTCAAAAATATTTATTAATAATCCGTTTGCATTAACAAAATACTCGTTTTGAAGCGCTTCTATTTCAATATTTAAGTTCTTATCACCATAAATTCCTTTAATTCTTTCGATTGTTGTTTTTAAAATATAAAATCCTTCTACAGAAGATAGAGAATTTCTAGTATCCTCAACCTCAGATAATTTTTGAACGTTTGATACTAATTTCTTAGCTCTAAATATCTGTTCAGTAATGATACTTGTGGCCTCCACAAAATCTTCTTTTTTGTTTTCATCATATGAATATAACTTAGAAAGCTCTATTGATGATAAGATGTTTTGAAGGATATTATTGATATCGTGATTGAATATATCTTTATATAAATTAGAACGATTATAAGCATCTCGATATTTCATTTCAGACATTCGTAATTTTTGACTTAATTTAGACCGTTTAATGCTACTATACTGAGTAAATAAGCTGAAAGCAAGGATCAGGGAAATTGATAATATGCGTATATATATTTCATGAATTACATGATAAAATCCGTGATTTAAAAATAATATAAATTCTGTGACTAAAAAAAAAAAACATACAAATAATCCTAATATGATTACGTAATATTTCTTAATTTTTTCATTTAATGTTTGCAATTTCTTTCTTATAACCTATCCTACTTTTGGCTTATACCTAAATCATTTGTTTGGTTCATTTAGAAAAAAAAACCAAAACTTTTACCAACAATAATTAAACAAATTCTATTATTTAACTTTTTAGTAAATATTGTTATAATAATCTTGAGTGCTTTATCTGTAAAAATTCGAATATAAACAAGCCTAATCCTAAAATTGTATAAGATAGCTTTACATAAATTACCCATCATCTTCGAGAGAATTATATTTGTACCGATTTCAAGTTTTTTTCCAACGAAGGGCAAACTTTTTGAAGAATAAAATAGAATAAGGATAACATCTTTTTATTTATTAATTTTTTAAATGAAAAGTTCTCTATGAATCATGCTAAATTTTGAGATTGAACAGAAAGTTGTCGAAATTGGAAATGTTAAACTAGGCGGTCAACCTGGAGAAAATCCGATCGTAATGATTGGTAGTGTATTTTATACAAATCATCAGGCATTATTAGATGAGAAGTCAGGAAAATTTGATAAAAATCTTCTAGAAAAAGAGTTAAACGAATTCACCGAAATAATTGAAGATACTAATATGCAAGGGATAATTGACGTAATAGGAGGTTATCCAGAAGCTCTCGTAAAAGAGTGTGAATTCGTTGCTGATATTGTTGATTATCCTTTTTTAGTCGATGGGTTAAACGATTCATCCCGGATACCCGCAATGGCTAGCTTACGAGAAATTGGTTTACTCGACCGGGCTATATTAAATAGTATAGATGAGGCAACCACAGAGGAGAGTCTTGAAAAAATCAAAGAAATTGGAGTCAAAAATGCCTTTTTGCTTACATTTGGAAATAAATACATCTTTCCAAAGAAAAAGTTGAATTTTCTTAAAGAAATACTAATACCTAAAGCTCAAAAAGCTAATATAGATAACTTTATTGTTGATACAGCGGTATTAGATTTGCCATCAATTTCTATTAACTTTGAAACAACTAAATTAATTAAAAGTGAATTAGGGATACCTACCGGATTTTCTCCAGCCAACGTGATTTATGCTTGGAATTTTATAAAAAAATATGGGGAAAGTGCTCGATGTGCGGCAATCGCTTCACTCATGACTTATTGTGCCGCAGCAGCTGGAGATTTTATATTATACGGACCAATAAAATATGCAAAATGTGTAATCCCATCAATTGCTTTAATTTCAGGAGTAAATTCTTACTATCGTAAAAGGGTACTAAGAAAACCTATATCTGAACGCACTCCTCTAAAAAAAATCTTTTAAGCAATATTTCCTAGGAGTAAATATTTTGTTTGGTTAAGAAAATTAACGAATCTTAATCCATTTGAAGAAATTGTATGTTAGAATAAATTTAACTCTAAAAGGTTTGGGTAGCTTTTACAAATGCCTTAACATTTTCAATTGGTGTATCAGAAGTAATTTCGCATCCCGGTGCTACCATAAACCGTGAATCTCTACCACTTGCTTCTATAGCCCTATGTACTGCATTCTGTACTTCTTTTGGACTACCCAATGGGAGTAATCTCATGTGGTCTATATTACCTGCTACACCAATCTTATGGTTGAGGAGTTCCTGGGTTTTTGTAATATCAACAAATGGCCCAACGTTCAATGTGTTTAGATTTTTAATTTGCTTAAGATCATGAGCTAAAACATTTAGGTGTGAGGCTACTTTTCCACACATATGAAGGATATTGTAGTCGTAAATATCAAAAAGACCCGGTAAATAATCCAAGCTATACTCCTTGATTTGTTCAGTTTTTAATAGTTGGAAGTCATGTTCACAAACTATAAATACTGTTGCACCAGCTTCTTTCAAGGCTTTTATATATTCTTTTATTATCAAAATGCTCCTTTTTACAAATTCATGTGTAAATTCGGGATTTTTTATCATCATTTTTATTAAAATTTCATATGGCATTAGTTGTAAGCTAAAAGTAATTGGTCCTGTCATAAAAGCTGCAACAGGAACTTCAGCCTCATTAGCAAGAATACTTGTACCTTCGATCATAACTCTTGAACTTTTTGTTTCCATAAAATCTGGTACTCCCAAGTTCTCCAAATCGTTTTCTGATTCAATCAGGTATTTTGTAATCCAAGGGTTCTTATCCGGGGGATAATTAACTTCTGCTCCACACGCTTCGGCAACCGGCCAGCTTGGTTCAACTTGTATCGTTGTTATATCGTACCCATATAAATCTAATGCTTTTAAATGAGCATTTGCCGCCATTTTAGCATCTTCATACATTATATTATAAGTTAATTTATTTATAATGCCAGCATGATCCCCGATTTGAGGAAAGACTGGAGGTCTATCTACTGATTGACCTTTTAACGAAGAGAAAATGCGCTCAAATGAATCCATTTGCTATCATCAGCTTTACTAAATAATATAAATTTAAACTTGAAACTCAAGAAATCTAATATTTCTTAATACTTAAATTTAAAAATTTCTCAAGCTTTCTCCATCTGAAGATGCCATTCATACAAATACATTGTGATGATATTTATTTCGATCCTAAAGTTCAAGAGATGTGTATTTCACCTAATTTTAAGTGCCCATTCTATGGTCATTCATGGAGTTGCCCTCCTAATTCCCCTTATCTCGAAAAAGTATTATCAACCTATACTGAATTCTATTTAATCTATTCAATGTTTGATCTAGAACATTATATTAAAAGAGAGAAGAAAAGAACAAATAGGTCAGAATTTTTTATCAAAAATATGTTTTTACTCACCAAAAGTTTCGAATTAAATGATTTAGAGGAAGAATTTGATAAATTTTTAGCACAGCATGAAAAAAATTACAAGAAAAGTCTTCTATTATATGACGGAACTTGTAAATACTGTAAAATTCAAAATTTGGGAAAATGTACGTTTGATTCTGGTGAGTCTTGTCGGTTTCCCAAAAAGATGAGATTTTCTATGGAATCTATTGGGATTGAGGTAATAAAGACGGTACGTGATCTGAAATCCAATCTTGCTATTGAATACCCTTCTAATAAATACACCTATAGATTTGGTTTAGCGTGCTTTAAATAAGAGTAAAAAAAAGTAATAAAAAAAAATAAAAATTGATTAATATTTACCATAGTTCATTACAGTTTCTGTTAGAGCTTTTACATTTTCAACTTTCGCATCTCCCATCCCATTGAATTCTGTGGAAACAATAAAGCCTCCTCCTGATTTCAAATTGTCTATAAGTTCTTCCGTGTGCTTTCTTACTTTTTCAGGTGTTCCGCTAATGAGAAGGCGTGAAGGAATTCCACCAGCAAGACAATAGTTATCCCCAAGTTCCTCTCTTGCCTTCACTAGATCTGTTTTATCAAACCACATGATTACTTTTTTTTCAGGGAGTTCTTTAAGTTGGTCCAAAAGATGATCAGCTCTCCCCTGGAAACTCATTAGTGGTGTAAGACCTGCTTCAATTAATTCATTTACAATCTGTTTAATATAGGGGAAATGAAACTCTCTAAACTTTTCTGGCGATAAGTAAGTGTTATACCATACAGGGCAAAACACTCTACGAGAACCAGTCACATCCCTTGAGAGTGCTCCTGTTACTTTTCCTACTACTGCTAATACAGGACCTATTATCTCACAAACTTTTTTGACTTTATCAGGCATTCTATATAAATCTAAAGAAAGTTTATCAAAATCTCTAAAGAAAGCTCCTAAAAAATCTAAGGGATTTGGGGCTAATGCATAATACCACGGAAGCCAAGCTTCTTTTTTCCATTTTGCTACGAAATCCATTAAGAAAATCGGAAATTTAGCAACTTCTTGGCCCATTTTTAATAGAGCACCTACAGCTGTAGGTGAATTCAAATCTGCTAGGTTTTTATATGCTCTTGGAATCACAGTCCCCATTAAAAATTCAAAGGGTTTTTCTATAAAGCGATCATACTCATCATCGTTCATAACTGGTTTTTCTATAACCCATTGCGATTCAATATTCTTTCCCACTTCCCTACCTGGATTTGAAGAATATACATCTCCAAGTATGTCATGAGATGCTCCACCCCCTAATACTGAGTTAATTACTACTCCAATTGCCAAATCAGCATCGAAACCAGCTAGAGCTAACCCCAAGGGGACACTTTCAAATGAACGATGGAGACTAACTGCGTCCCAGTTAAAATCCCTTGCAAACTTTATTCCAACTTCAGTATATTTATTGTTGTCATGCCATACATCCTCATAACTCACCCCTGCATATTTTGCAGGGAAATATGTTGTGGCGATACCAATAGGTATTCTATCAGGTTCTTTTACTTCAGTAGCTGTTTCCAATCTTTCAATTTTCGCTTTTATTAATTCTTCAGCATTGTCCATTTTTCTAAGCACCTCCTACCCAATTTTTAATTATTTTCACACCTTCGATTACATCATTAACCCAAGCATCCGCTCCAACATATTTACAGACTTCTTCATCAGTTCTTTCTCCTCCAACTATGACCTTTAATCCTTCTCTCAGATTAGCGGTAACAATAGCTTCTATGCTTTTTTTCATAGGCTCTATTGATAAGGTAAGAAGACCACTCATACCAACGACTGGTGGATTATGTTCTTTAATTGCATCAATAAATTTTTGAGCTGGAACATCCACACCTAAATCAATAACGTTAAAACCTTCAGCTTTTAAGAAATTAATTGCTATATCTTTACCGATGTTGTGAATATCCCCTTCAACAGTTCCAATAACTATTTTCCCTAAACTTTTTGTTGAAGACCCGGCTAATTTTGGCATTATAATTTCCATAGCTTCGTTAAATATCTCCCCAGCCATGATAAGATCAGTTAAAAATACCGTATCACCGGATCCCTTTCCAATTTCGGTCATGCCTATTCTGCACGCCTCTAAAATCTTAATTGGATCCTCCCCAGCATCAATCTTTTCTTTCACTAATTGTAAAACCTTTTTTTCTTCTAATTCTTTAATTGCTTCTGAAATTTCACTCATAATCTTTTTTCCTCATTTTATTTAACATTAAAAAAGTGCAGTTTATAACATTTTCTTTAAAATTTAAAGGTTCTTTTCATTTCTCATAGTAGGATAAGTTTCCTAGCTAATCAAACTTATAGGCTATGTAAAACAGCATTGATGAGGGTAACTTTTGATGAGAATTTAGAGCCCTCTAAAGTAATATTTTAAGCTTCAGGCAATATATCTTAAAAGCAAATCCTTTGTCTGATTAAGAAATTCTGGTAGTTTTTTATAAATTAATTTTTTCTTTTTTTCATCATCAATCAAGAACAAGATAAACATACTATTTTCTTCAACTTCCACTCTTCTAAGTAGAATTACTGAATTTGCAACTTTAAAAATGGCTTCCTCTTGTTTTAAAGCTTTAAATTTAGCAAAAATCTTAAATAAAACTGCAAATTGAGGTGCAGAAACCTCAAATACATTGATCACTTCAGTCCTTGGAATTTCCGTTAAACTCATTGCTTCAGATGAATAGTAGTCAGCTAAAACTAAGCCATCAATACTTAATAAAAGTGTTAGATATGTCTTTGTATTTAATGAGAAATTTTTAAGATTGTAAGTGATTAAATCTCTATTAGGGCTCAATTTTGAGATTCCAGTAGAAAATGCCCTTAGAATTGTAAAAATTTGAAAAATACTAGTTGTATACACCTCGACTGGTTCATTTGGAGTAAGCTTAAATAATTCATTTTTAATATATTCTATATTTCCTTTAATTTCTTGGGAATGCAAGATATCAGGATCTCCTTTTGATAAAACATATACAATAGGTGTGTTTTGATCAAACTTCTTCAATACATTCTTCAAGCTTTTTAAGTAATCAATACTTTCTTCAAATCGATTTTTATTTCTTATATCGATAAAATAAAACAATAAATCTGCTTCATACATGTAAATTTCTGCTTTATCTATATATCTTTTTCGAAAGGCAAATTGCCCCCCCAAGTCCCAGAGGAATATTGTCGCTCCTAATGCCTCAATTGATTTGATATTTGCTCCTGTAGTAGGTTTTAATCCAATTAATTTACTATATTTCCTATCTACGCTTAAAAGAAAGCTAGTTTTCCCAGTATCGTCTAATCCTGCAAAAATTAATTTCAATTTACGATGAGTAGCAATTGGAGTTGATGGAGTCTTCTCAATTTCTATTATTTTTAATAGAAGGTCAGAAAAGAATTGTTGTACCTCCTGTTGTTCTTTATAACTTTTTTTTAGTTCTTTATCAAACACTTCAAAAAATTTTATAACAAGTGGTTTAATACGGTTAATATTATTATACAAGAAACTCCGGCTTTTTTCTTGAACTAAGATTGAAAACGCTGTTGCTATTGGGTGATCAATGGAAGGAATTTCAATAAAATGGAAATATGTAAGAGAAGTTACAGTAAAATCAGGATATGGTAAGATTGCGAAATAATGGATATCCATAAGTTCTTTTTCTTCAGATACTATTTTATCACTTATGAACAAACTTAAGTTTTTGATAGAAACTTGAGTAACATCCCTAAGACTTAAAATTAATGTTTTGGTTTTAATACCTTTCTTCTTTATTTCCTTTAATTCTTTCTCACTGACATAGTTAGGAAAAACATATAAAGGTGCCGGTCCGAGCTCGCCAAATATGGAAAAGATGAATCCATTCACTATGGAAGATTCTAGTAATTTTTCCATTGTTTAGATTGTTGTTTTTTTAGTTTATTAAATTTGAAGTTCTTAATTTAATTAATACTATTTAATTATTAATAAATTTATATTAAATTAATAGATGTATCTTAAAAAATTAGCTAAATGCATAGCAGAAAATCCTTATATTTTAGAAAAGAAAGATATAAACCCTATAGTTCAATACATCGATAAAAATTCTTATAAGACTCCAAGGATTTATGCTGATATAGGAGAAGATTCTGCGGCTATTGCTGGAAACGATAAATTAATTCTACTTACGACAGACAGGATACGAACATCTTTTATTGAAAAATACCCATATGGCGCAGGCTTCAGTTCGATTTTAGTGAGTGTTGATGATATTTATGCATGTGGGGGAAAACCTTTAGCTGCGAGTATTATTATTTCAGTCAAAGATGAAGAAGTATCTCATAAATTGCTAAACGGGATATGTGAAGCTTCAAGAAAATTTCAAGTTCCTATTATCCGAGGACATACCAATATACATGCGTTAAGTTATGAGCTAAGTTCAACAATCATCGGTGAAATTAATAAAGAGGATTATATATCTGCCGGAAATGCAAAAATAAATGATAATATAATTTTAGTTATTGATTTTAACGGTAGAGTTGGAAAAGCTAGTAATCTATATTATGATACTACAACCTTTGAAACTTCGCAAGTAATTTTAAATAAGAGAAAATCGATGAATGTATTGGCAAAGAGGCACTTAGTAAATGCCTCTAAAGACATTTCGAATGGCGGAATATTTGGAACAATTCTACAAATGGTGAAATATTCAAATATAGGAGCCGATGTGGAAATAAATAGAATTGAAATTCCACCAAGCTTAAAAAAGCAAAATTATACTTTAGAGGACTTTATTAAAATGTATTTAACAACTTCATTCATTTTAACAGCTTCAGAAAATAATTGTGGTCAGATTATAGAAATATTTAAAGAATATGATTTAGATGCTAGAATTATTGGAAAAATTATTAAAGAAAAATATCTTTTGAAAATAAATAACGGGAATGATTCTATTGATGTAATCAGATTCTAGAACCATAAGTGAATAAAAGATGTACCTTAATAAAAATAAATATAATTCGATAATACTTATCCTGATTTTAGTAATTATTCCTATTATTTGTACGAGCTCTATAATAGGATCTAAAATATTTAGAGACTTACATCAGAATGAAAAAATAGGGTTTAATTTAAAAACCAGTCAATATATTGAAGGTTTTAGTGTTTCGAGCACTTTACATAAATTAGTTTGGGTTGAAGGCCATTTAACATTAACTTTGGTAGCAAATGAGAGCGGAACAATAACAATTGAATTTACCGATTCTCTAAATGGAAATTATTTTACCCAAATAAATGAAGATGTTATTTTAATGGGAAATAATGAAGTACAAGTAGTCCAATTTAAGTTTCTTCCCCATATTACAACACTACCGGGAAATTATAATTTTACCTTAAACATTACAGGACTCTATAATTACACCGAAAATTTTGAGATAATATTAGGCTTAGGATATGTTCTACTGTTATTAATCATTACAATTTTTGGGGTGGGTGTTATCATCATATTAACAAATAAAAAAGGAATTGAAAAGCCTAAAGTAACAATTTTAACTACCTCAGATAATTCAATGTCTTCTAATATTAATGAAATTTCAATAAGTAAAATAGGTTGTCCTGAGTGCAAAAAATTAATAAATGAGGGTTTAACTTTTTGTCCTGAATGTGGAGCTAGAATTCCAGAATTTTTAAGATTTAATCCGAATTCCCCACGTGGATTGTAACAAAAAAGTGTCAAAAACTCTTTTTTATTTAAGAGGAGATTGGCAAGATATACATGTTATTTGAGTCCCCACATTGATAGCCCCACAAATTGGGCATATAATCTTTTTTGCTTTTCTAATTTTTGTTTCAGTTTCCTTTTTTGCTAAAATTTTAGTAAATTTTTCATCTGCCTCTTTAAGAGCTTTCTCTCTTTCAATCCTTTCTGTTTCAGCTCTCTCTTTAGCTTCTTTTTCAGCTTTTTCTCTCTCAATCCTCTCTCTTTTAGCCTTCTCTTTAGCTTCTTTTTCAGTTTTTTCTCTCTTAATCCTATTTCTTTCAGTTCTTTCTTTAGCTTCTTTCTCGGCCTTTTTCCTTGCTTCTTCTTTCGCTTTTTCTTTAGCTTCTCTCTCTATCTTTTTTTGTATTTCCTTTTCTGATTTTTCAATTTCTTTCCTTTCTTTTCTCTCCTCAATTTTGAACTTTGCTTTTTCCTTGCTCTCTCCGACTTTTTCTTTAACTTTTGAAGCAAATTTCCCTAATTTTTCCTTACTGCTACCTAGTTTTTCCTTAATTTTTAACTTACGTGAGGTTTCCTTCTCTTCGCTAAATAAATGAGAATCACCAATGGGTTCTATATCTTTCTTATGTTCATCTGAATCATTCATGTAAAGATTATACACTCGGTTTTTTTTTTTAGGTTGAAAACTTTATCGATTGGTTGTTTTTTAAAATAGGTTATAATTATTTTTATATTTAATTATATCAATGTATAGATTATTACAAATTAATAATTAAATATTTAATCATCAAGTGATAAATCATTACAAGCTTAAATTTTAAACAAGATATTAGAGGAATTGTTTCTGTAATAGGAGCATCTGAGATCGATGAAGAAATTGAAAAAAAATCAATTGAAATCGGAAGATTAATAGCTAAAAATAATTATGCCATCGCTTGTGGAGGTCTTTCTGGGGTTATGGAAATGGTATGTAAAGGAGCTAAGGAAGAAAATGGTTTTACTATTGGAATAATCCCTTTTATAGAAAATAATAATGCTAATGAATTTATAGATTTAGTTATCCCATGCCCATTTTCACAAGCAAGAAATATTGTTGTAGTTCTAACGGGGGATATATGTTTAGCTATTAGTGGTAAAGCTGGAACTTTATCAGAAATTTGTTTTGCATGGATATATAACAAGCCAATTATTGCATTATCCAGTGTTAAAGGATGGTCCTCAAAAATAGCTAATCAAAAACTAGATGATCGAAGGACTGATATGATCTATGGAGTGGAAACTCCCCAAGAAGCTATTACCAAAATTAATGAAATATTAAATGGGCTAAAGAAATGATTGTTTTTTCATTATTCAATATAGAAAATAACCAAATTAATTCTTACGACATCTTAATAAAAAGGTATTTCCTTTGATTTTTTGATCTTCTATCTTAAATCCTGCAGAAGTAGCCAAATCTAAATATTGTTTAATGTTACGTTCTCTAACCCATGGTGTTCCATAACCAGTATTGATAACTTTCTCTCCTATAACCACATCTAAATAAATTCCAATAAAATCCTTATCACCAATATTTCGACTTGGAATATTTAAATCCCAAATGATAAATTCTCCATGGTCATTTAGAACTCTAAAAATTTCTTCAAATACTCTCTTAAGATTATCTTTTTCCATTTACATCATAGAGAACAAGGCAGTTACTGTTTTGAAGACATTATCTATAAATTTCATATTAGTTGCATCCATTATAATTTTAAGACTTTTTGTATCACCGGATTTTATTCCACTTTCAAGCTCACTTTTCTTCAAATCTATCGCAACAACAATCTCTTCTTTAAGTTGACCGATTACTCCTTCACCTCCGCCTCCATTATCTAAAATTCTACCTTCCATGGTAATATTTCTTAAATTTATAGTATGTTTTTTAATCATTTTCATATTCATCGTTGCAATATATTCCATCAGGTCATCAATAGCAGATTTTTCTGCATGCCATTGATTCTTTATTTTTTTCCCTGTTATTGTTCCTTGTTCAAAGTGATTTATTAGCTTTTATTTACTAACTTTCTTATTTCTAATTTCATAGATTTCAGCAGTATTATATAGTTTGTTATTTTCTTCTCTTATCATGGTTATTTAACCTCCTAAATATCCTGATTTATTTTGTAAATTTTTTACTTGCCATGTAAGGACTACTGTTGATAAAAATGATATCAATCTTAAAAGTTCTTTATAGAAAATAATTTATAAATGATTAACCTAAATATAAGATAGTATTATTATCTTACATAAGATTATATTAGAGGTGGAATTTTTTCTTGGAAAAAAATCTAAAACAATCAATTTTATACTTAAAAAAAGATAAAACAGAAGTATCGGGGGCCGCTTCAAAGATACTTTTTACCGGATTAGATACTGCGGGGAAAACCTCGATTATATTATCACTTCAAAGAGAATTCTCGAAAATAGCAATTCTTTCTCCTACTAGAGGAGCACAAAGAAGAATTTTTGATTTTTTAGGTAAGGAAATATCAGAATGGGATCTTGGGGGCCAGATCTCTTACCGTATATCTTACCTTAAGAATCCTGATAAATTTTTTGAAGGAACTGAAATAGCAATTTACGTTATAGACATCCAAAATAAACCACGCATTCCAGAAGCAATCAGTTATTTTAAGGATGTGATTGAGCAATTTGAAAATCTTGAAATTACTCCCCCTATATACGTTTTTCTTCATAAATATGATCCTGCATTAAGAAGAGGTGCTAGAAACGAAATGGAGGCAATTGTAATTGATATTAAAGAAAAGTTAAAAAAGGCTACGGATTATAAAGAAATATATTATTACGAGACTTCAGTTTATGATTTTGCTTCTATTATTGCTGCGATGTCTGAGATCCTTTTAAGTTTATATCCAAAGTCAGAATTAATAGAAAAGACAATTATTGAATTCGCTAAGAAAGTTGAATCAGATGGTATTGTAATTATTGATGACAATTCTCTTATTATTGGATCCTACTACAAAGATGATGAAACAAGGCATCTTCTCACCGCTTCAACCCCCTATTTCCTTACGCTTAATGATTCTTTTCAATCTACAAACGTTTTAGAAAATAGATTTGAGAATAGGATGATTGTCCAAAGATTTGGAAAAAACTTTATTTTTAAGCAAATTACGTTAAAAAAAGATTCTACTCCATATTATTTATTACTCCTCAAGGAAGATCCCGTTTTCCATAAGGAAGATTTTGAATCACTTAGTAATTTGTTAAAAGAGATTCTCTATAAATGATATATTATTTCCTCCTTTTTTTTTAGCTGAAAAGAATGTTAAAACTGTATAGATTTAAAAAAAGTTATTTGGTTTAAAAAAAGTTAAACATCATTGCTAGAATTAATTAGACTAGGTTTTTATAAATAAATTATGCCGCAAAAAACTAAAAGTCAAATGTTTTATAATATTATTAAAGAAATTATTTAAAACTCATTGGAGGAGAGATCAAGCCATAATTATTTGTGTCAATTGCGGAACAATCAATAATGAATTGGAAACTCGAGTTTGTCGTACTTGTGGTGCGTTACTTCCAGTTTCTTCTAGGCCCCCCCGTTCAAAAACTCCTAAAAAAGAAAAGAAAAAAAAGACAAAACCTGTTAAGGAAAGAGTTCATGAATATATCAAAGCGAAAGGAGAAGAATCAGAAAAGCTTGAACTACATGAAATCCCTAAAGAAGATGAAAAACAAGAAATTGTAGAAGAACCCAGTATCTCTAAGCCTCCAATAGAATATCAAGAGATTCCAATACCTAAAATTGAGAACTCGCTGCCAAATATTGAAAATACACAAATCCCTGATCAAAGTAGCCCTGAATTTTTAAAAGAAATTACACCTCAACCCTTCAGAGGCTCTGTAATAAAACCACCAAAACTCCTCAAACCTGTACCTTCAAAATCAAATAATCTCATCACCGATGCTTTTTCCGAATTAAAACAATCCATTCGGGAGGAGGATAAAAAGGAATTCCAACCTAAACAAACTTTATCATCTATTCCTGTAGAAATACCCGATGAAAATATTATAGCTTTAAAACAAAAACGTTTAGAGAAAGATATGAGTGAGGTTTTAGGTTTTCTCTCAAAAAAGATTTCTGTTACGAGATTAGTTCAACCAAAAGTAAAATCCACAGTCAAAAAAGAACCTGAAAAAGAGATTCCCCCTAAAAGCATGAATGAGATCTTAAAGCGATTATTAACCCTTGATCTACATATTGAAGCCTCTGCAATCATCAGAACGGATGGAACAATTCTAGCTTCAGCTATTTCAAGTAGAATCTCAGATTCCTTATTTGCTACTATTGGCATGAATCTTTCAATGATAGGAACGGATATTATAGGCGGATTAAATGGTGGGAATTTGCTGTCTATATCTGTTAGGGGAACTAATGGTGTATTAGATCTTGCCCCAATTGATAGAGATAATCCAAGCTCAAAAGACATGATTTTAATACTATTCTCTCATCCTAAAGTAAAGAGTGGAATTATTTCATTTGCTGTCAGTATCATTAAGAAACAAATTAAAACTTATTTAGGAATAGAGAACTAAAATGTATATAGTTGAATTGCTAAGGTAAATAATTTATCAGAACAAGGTTTTCTGTATACTTAACTTGCTTATTTTGATAATTCTAAAGTATTCCAAATTATTATGCAATTCTCGTATGAATGAATTAAGTTCGTAAATAGAAACAAGGGGAATTTGACTTTCATTAATCTTAATGCCATTATCTTCTAAAGTAACCATAACTGGTATAATTAGGAGAGGTAATTTTATCTTGTAATTTAATCCTTTCCCTCGTAATTTCTGAATTAATTCACTTAAAATTTCGTGATTATTTTTTCAAATAATTGCACGATGACATTGTAAATTAGCTGCTTTATTTAAACTTCGATAAGAATCTTTACGCCTCCATTGTTTAGCATCTATGAGTAAAATATATTTTAGATAAAGCGCAATAATATCAATTTCGTATCTTTTTTGAGACGTCTTAGTTTTAAAATTTGATTTATCTGAAAAACGGAAATTTTTAATACAATTATAATTATGAACTGATAAGATTTCTTTAATTAAAGACTCAAACCCATTATAATCTATAATTTCTGAGACTTTCTTAATATCTGATCTCAAAAAGTTGATAGATTCAATAATAAATAGTATTTTATTAATCACTATGTAGTTTATATAATTCCCTTTTTTTATTGAAATGAATCTAAAGTTAGAAAGGAACTCTTTTAACTCGGAGTTATTCATTTTTGCCAAGCGAGATAATTTTGAAAGTTCACACCAAATTTCTATTAGATTAGTATCAGTTTCCCTTAAAATATGATATATTTCATTAAAAAAACGTTTTAGCGATGATTCTGTTAATGATTTTAACACAGGTTTAGATAAATAAATATTATTATATAAAATAGAGAGCGTACTAAAGTTCTAAACTCCTGAAGATTTAAATTTAAGCTGTTAATATTTTTTTTTAAATCCTTTAACATATTATTTATATTAAAAATAAAAAAGATTTGAAAAGAAATTATGGATTTATTACCTAAAGTATTTAGAACTGAAGGGAATATTACAGACTTTGATTCATCAAAAATTTATGAGAGCATCTTAAAAGACACAAAGATTAGTCCAAAAGATGCAAAACTAATAACGGAATTAACTGTAAGAAGGATAATTAATTATGGTATTAAATTTCTCTCAGGACCGCATATAAGGGAAATAGTTTGCTCAATACTCTCAGAACAACATTTTGAAAATGAAAGGAAATTATATACCAGAATTGGGATGCCACTAATGGATTATGAAGAATTGCTTGAAAAAGGGGTAAAAAAAATGATGATAAATCCAGAAAAGATCCATCATATGGCTGCTAATAAAATAGCTGAAGAATTTGCTCATTTAAGGTTGTTAAGTAACGAAGAATCCAAAGCACATTTAGCTGGCGATATCTATATTAATGGATTAAATTATTTTGATTCAAGACCTTTTAGTCAAACTTGGGATCTTCGATTTTTGCTTAAAAACGGACTACCTTTGATAAATAAAATATCTTCATTTTGTAAGGTTAATCCAGCTAGTAATTTCAGAGAAGCTGTTAGCGATATGTTAAAATGGTTAACTATGACACAAAGTGAGTTTTATGGGACTCAGGGATTTGATTTTATAACTATTTATCTCGCTCCCTATATTCGGGGATTAAGCGATGAGAAAATAAAACAAGCTCTAAGAACTCTAATTTGTGAAATTAATCGTTTATCAGTTATTATTGGAAGAGAAATTCCCCCTTTATTTAGCTCATTAACTCCATCCATTTTAAAAGAGTTAAATGAATTACCAGCCATTACTCCTGGTGGAATTATTAAAGGTACTTATAGTGATTACAATAAAGAATGTCTCAGATTATTTAAGATTCTAACTCTTGTCTATAAGGAGGAAAATAAGCTTATACAATCTCTCAAAACCCTACAGATTAAAGTTATTTGTGATTTCTCTTTTATAAGTGAAAATAACGAAACTTTTTCATCTGTTTGGGATGAAATACAAGCTACTCACAATTCTTACCTTATTAATTTTGAAAATAAAAACTATAGGAAGAAAGTTCTTGAATATATTACTAATTCAGGTTCTTCTAATACCGGTGTTCTTCAAAATATATGTTTAAACTTACCTCGCTCTGCTTATATGAGTCAAAATGAGGATGAATTTTTTGAAGTGTTAAATGACGAAATCAATCTTTGTTTAAAAATCTTCTCTAAAAAATACGGTATAATAAAAAAGCGAATGAAATCGAATCATTTACCAATTTGTAGTAGTTTTAATGATGAAGTTCCCATTTTTGATTTGGGAAATCAAAAATATGCAATTAGTTTTATAGGGTTAAATGAAGCTGTTAAATTTTTAACAAATTATCATCTTCATGAAAATTTAGACTCGTTCTCATTTGGTGTTAAAATTGTTAGAAATATGGAAGAGATGTGCTCTAAACTCTCTGATGAAAAAATGTCTTATGTAGTAAGTGAAAACTTCTCATATCAAGCATTACAAAGGTTCTCTAAGTTAGATTTAAAACACTTCAAACATTTTATTAAAAAATTGAATGTAGAGAAGAATAGAGAAATTTACTCTAATTCATTTCATTTTAAAAGCGGTATAGAGATTAATTTATATGATAAAATAAAAAAACAAGGGGAGTTTCATCAAATAGTCCAAATGGGTGCATGTGAACAAATTTCTTTACTTGAATTGAAGAAAAATAATATATCTCTTCATGATTTCATAAATGTAGTCATCAAGGATTCAAATTTAACACAATTAAAATTTAAATCATAACTACTTAACGCTTTAAAATTTTTAGTAAAGAAATGTATTTAATAATAATAAGTATTATTTTGATAATAAGAAAGTATTAGAAAGATTTTTATAAGATTTCAGAATAAACAACAAATACAAATAAAAAATATAGCGTTGAAAGATAAAAGAAAAGCCGAATCTGATATAATTAAAGCAATAGTATTAAGTATTTTCGATGATCAAGGACCTACCCCCCATATAATCATAGATGAACAAGAAACCTTAGATGAACAAGCAGGACTTCTTATAGCTATGAAGACAATAAGCTTACTTATGGGAGATTCGGTATATCAAGATTCAGAAGGTCCAGTTGACACAGTTAATTATTTTGGAATTTTACCATTCCCCGATGCAAAATTAAATGGGTTAACATATTTTTTTCTTATTCCAGACAAGAGTGCTCGAGGGGGGGCTCTTGCAGCAACCATTACAGTCCTGATTGATGAAGAGAACAAAACTTTCTTTTATCAAAATATGAAATACTTACGAGTTATGATAGACCGAGCTGCATCTAACATTCAAAATGCTAAGGATATTGATGAACAAATCAAAATAATGGAAGATATTAGAGCTGAATTGTTTGATTTCACTAAAGAATTAAAAGATCCTTTTTCTACTAGGCGACAAATTAAAATTTTGTTTACAGGGTTAGATAAAGCAGGAAAGTCAAGCTTTATGTATGGGGTAAAGAGAAAATATTCCCAAATAATAAAATCCCTCCCAACGAAGGGTGTCGCTAGATCTGAGGAGAAAATATTCGAAGAGCAAAACTCGTTGATTATAATTTGGGATCTAGGTGGTCAAAAAAAATATCGGGAAAAATATCTTGAACAAAGTAAAATTTATCTGTATAACGTAGATTTAATGTTCTTTTTCATTGATATACAAGATTTTGAAAGACTTGATGAATCATTGAATTTATTTAGAGACATTTTAAAATCTTTAATTGAGTTGGAAGAGTTCCCTCCAATTGTGGTATGTTTAAATAAATTTGATCCTGATCTTAAAGGCTCTAAAGAAATCTTTAAAAATTTAGAAATTATTGCAGAAGAGATTAAGAAAAATTCAGATAGATTTTTCATAAAAATATTCCAAACAAGTATATTTGATCATTGGAGTCTAATTTCCGCCTATTCGTTTGGCATTACCCAACTCTCTCCAAACAGAGAATTATTCATAAATCAGTTAAAGAAATTTGCTAAAAAAACTAGTTCAGATGCTATTCTACTACTTAATGAGAATGGAATAATATTATCAACTTATTCTAAATCTGAAATTTCTGAAAAAGTCTTCGAAATTAGTGCTCCACATTTTCAGAATTTATATAAAACATTTAAAGAATTCAAGTTATTAAAGAAAGATTTCATCGTTTCTTCAGGTATTGCTGATGATTCAATGAAAATTATTTTCAAAAAGATTACAGTTGGGAAGTACAATTTATATTTGCTTCTACTTATAAAAAAATCACAAGATATACAAAAGATAGAAAAAAACTTGCCAGAATTTTCTGATAATCTAATAGAATTAATTGAGGCTTATTTATAAGCTTGTAAATTAAGGAAAAAAGATATATGGTTAATAACCATAATAACTATCTTTTTTATTCCTTCCTTTTTTTACAACTAAGAGGATTATTATAATTGGCACTCCTACTCCTGCTGCTATAAATATAACCACCAGAAGAGGAAATTGAGTTTCCGCAGGTATGTTGGATTCAAGAACCGTGATCTCAATTGTATATTGATAATTATAAGCTGAGTGATCATTAGTTATTGGACTCGGATTAAGGGGAAATTCAGAAACATAATCATTAGGTGGAGAAGCCCCTGGTAAGAAAAACCATGCTCCGTTATTCAGAGCAAAACGTAAAACATCAATTCTATTAAAATATCCATTTCCCCAAGTAGGGTCACTAGCAATCCAGCCAATATCAGGAATATAATACTCAATCCAAGCATGACCTAATATCTCATTATTAGAGGAAACAGTTTGGGATGCTCCATTGAAGTTATGATCAAATGTATATTGATTACCTATTTTAAGTTGATGAAAAGGGTTGTTTGTAATTAAAAAGCCAGAAATTTTCCTAGCTGGAATTCCTTGAACTCTTAAAAGCGTGATAAATAGGTCGGAATATTCTGAACAATCACCAATCCTTTGATTATATGACTCAAAAGCACCAATTTCTTCATCTTGGATCTCATAATCAATGTTTGTTATAATCCAATTAAAAATCTTTCTCGCTTTTTCTACAGGATTTTCTGCAGTGTTCACAATATTATTAGAGAGGGAGATCAAACTTGGATTTGTACTATTAAAATATTTTTCGGAGACATCATAAAGATTATGGATATAATCACCTGGCGAATAAGGGCCAATATCTACAGTAGTTATGTTCTTGAAACTTATTTCGTTTAGAGTAATATTGTAGCTCTGACTTAGTGTTAGTTTATCATCACGACTTAAACTGGCATTAAACAAATCATATGTGTTATTGAATTTATCCAGTTGTCCTTCTATAATTTCATTAAAACCTGTAATCGAATTATAGAGGAGTTTACTTTCTTGGAAAGGAGGGGTAAACTGGGTTAAAGTTGAGTTAGGCTGACGATCCATCAACCTTGCTACTTTAAAATAATATAATTGCGGTGAATTTTTAATATGAGTGAGAGTAAAATTGATATCAACTTGATATTTAACATTCCGATTAATAACATACTTTGAAACTCCATTATCTGAACTTAGACCATAAGAATTAACCGGCATAATTATTAATATTGAGAATAATAAAAAAATTACAAGAAGACTCCTCGATAAATAATTCAAACTATTCTTCATACTCAAAATCTTAGATTCTATTTTATAAAGAATAAAACAATTCATATTTTTAATTTTAATGAAAGAATAAAAGAGTGTACTTTTTTGTTTTTACTATATTATAATGTAATCTTTTTTTCTCGAAAATTGATATATAAGGTTTTTTTAATCGACGCAGATAATGGGATATCACTTATGGAGTCAACATTTAAGGAATTAAAGAAAGTTCAAGATGATGTATTAACCAGTTTCTTTAACGCTATCAATAAGACTATTGATGTTATACAAAAAGCAATGATAAAAGGTAGAAGAGTAAATGAAATGAATAGAGTTTTACATTCTGAAGACTCAACCATTCTTATTTATTTTCACCCTCTTTCAAGAATTTTATTTTGTTCAATATCTGATGCAGATGACAATACTGAAAAAATAAAAGAGGTAATGCTTAAAATTGCGATCCGATTCTGGAAGAAACATGAGTCAGATTTAAAGGTGTTTCGTTCCACTACTGAGAAGAGTAGATTCCAAACGTTTATTATGGATATAGAAAACCTGACAATCGGAGGACGTATAGCGGAAGTATTTCCGAAATTAATTGTGATTAAAAATGTATTAGAAAAAGTATTAATTATGGGTATGGTTAATAATCTCGATTTTCAAGTAGCATTGAATTGTACCGGAGAAAATTCACCACTTAAAATTTCAAGGCTTTTAAAGAAAAACCTCTCAGAGATACATGATACATTAAAAAAACTATCTCAATTAGATATCATTCAGATTTAGGAGATAAAACGAGTATAGAATTGTTTTTAAAAATTCATTTAATATCTTGGATTTAAATCGAAAAAAATAAAAAGTTTAAAGATTTTAAAATATTAACATCAAAATCATTTAAACATTTTGATTATCATGGAAAGCAAACAAAAAATAACTGCATACGTGAAGAGTCCAGCCAAAGATGCTCATATTCGAGAGGGAAAAGGGTTTTCTCTATCAGAAATTAGAGAGGCGGGGAAGAGAATTGAGTCATTGAGAACACTGAAAATAAATATAGATTATTTCAGAAAATCTACACATCCAGAAAATGTTGAAAAATTAAAATCAATTAAAGAAACCGATAAAAAAAGAAAGAAAAAGCGAACTTTTATCAAAAAAGAAAAGAAACGAACAGCATTTAAACCTAAGACAGAAGAACCAACTGTAACTATAGAAGAAGTAAAAGAAGAAACACTAGTGAAAAAGGGGGTAAAAGTGAAGAAAAAGACAGTTAAGAAAGAAAAACCAAAAGTCGCAAAAATTGAGAAAGAAGAAAAGACAGGGATTCCATTGATAGATTTAAAGGGGTTAGGAGCCACTACAGCTAAAAAGTTCGCAGATTTAGGAGTTAATACTGTTGAAGACTTATGCAAAGAGAAACCTGAAGAACTAGCACCATTGATTAAAGGAGTTTCAGTGGAAAAATTAAAAAAATATATTGAAGAGGGTAAGGAACTCCTTAAATAGTTTTTTAAGAAGAAATTATAATAGGTTTTTTATGTGGGAAGTTTTATAAACATAATTTATTTTAGAACTATCTCTTTTCCTTAAAGTTAACTAAAAACTCAAGGTAAAATCTATGGAATTTAATTATTATGTATATACCAAACCTGAATGTAGAATTTCAATTGAAAAAATGCCAATTTGGTACAAAGAGATTGAATACATAGGAGATGAAAATAAGGGAAGTATAACTTTTAATTCTCAAAATAATTTCGACGAAATTTGGGGCCCTAATTCTAAGATGGAATTAACTTGGGAAAAAAAGGATCGTTCTGATTTAATTTATTATAAAGAAGTGCAAAATAGTATCAATGTCTATAATGCGATCGGGATTGTAGTTACTGAAAAAAAAAAGGATTGGCTAAGGAGTCATGAATTCACTTATTGGTTTGGGCACCGTAACAAGATGATTAGAAAGCGATATTATAGTGAAAAATTAGTTCACGGAGTTTTTTATTGTGAAGTATCTGAAAGAGTCTTTAATATTCATACATCAATCATTGGAGATATGTATGAGAATTTTAAACCTTTTGTTTTGAGCTCATATAGTACAATTGTTTGCCATTAGACTGTATTTTTACAAGCAATTATAAAGAAATTATCGTGTTTTGTAGGTCCTCCCATTACCTTAATTTCCTTGATTTTATAAGATTTTAAAAGGTTTTTTATTTCATGTTTAGAAAAAAAATGATAAAATCTATTAAAAAAAGATTTGCCAACTGAAGTACCCCATGGTACAAACTTATCACCAAATTCTGGTAATCCAATATTCTCCTGCTGATGTCTATATTTATAATTAAATCTTCTTTTAATCAAATCAACAAGAAAATAAAGGCGGTATTTTTTTTGCCATTTTCGCCACACTGTTAAGATTAAAGCTCCATCTTTTTTTAATATCTCAAAGGAAAAGCGTAATAATTTCTTTCTATTTAACTTTATCTTTATATGATGGATTGTTGCAATGGAAAATATATTTTGTATAGAATTGGGCCTAATTGGTAAAAAATTTAAATCTCCAAGGAGAATTTGATAAAATTGGGATTCAGCTTGAGGATAAAGGTTAAAATTTTTTAAATTGTCGTTAGCTATTTTTAACAATTCGAGAGAATTATCTATACCTATTATCTTCTTAGGAAAATCCCCTATTATCTTAAAATTTCTGGCATTAGCGCAACCTAAATCTAAAATCACACCTTTAAAGATGTAACCATCATTTTTCAAATGATCTAAAAAAATCTTGAGAGGTCTCCATGGATTTTTTCGTTTTGAGTGATAATCCAACGCAAAGAAATTGAAATCAGAAACCTCCATAAAATAAAACGTATATTATTCTTTATAAAATATAAATGTTAATTTTCAATATATAATAATAATTCTCATTATATTATATTGTAGAAATAGTATAACAGTGCCATGGAAGATATCTCTAAAGTATTTACGGAAATTCTGGCAGAATTCAATACTGAAGTTTTAGAATATTATAGATTAACTAATTCTTATTTAAAAGATCTTATCGTTTATAAAAACATTGAATTAAATACTAAAATACAAACAGAGAGTGAAGGATTAAAGAATAATACTTTTGAGAAAATTTTAAAAGCTGTAAAAACTGGATTGAATACACTCGGTATACCAATAAAAAAACTTAATGAGCATCAAAATACTTTTGTTCTGTTAGCAAATGCTAAAAGTAGTGAATTTACATCTTATACATCCTTTGTGGATCTATATCAGAGAAATCACATAAATGAATTATTATTTGAAATCCTATTGGAATATCTTTTAGATATTGATAAGAAAAAAATAGAAAATTTCAAATTGTTTGATTTACTCCCTGAAAATTTTATTGAGAAACTGAGTAAATTTAAAGAAAATAATTTAGAATTATTAAAAATTAAAAAAGCCTTAGTTGGCCAAAACCTTAAGAGTTACATTGATTTTTCGACCCTAACCATTAAAAAAATCGTTTCATCAAAACCCACCAATATAACTAAAGATTTAAAGAAAAGAAAAGAACCTGAACAAGACATTCTTCTTCTCTTACAGAAAGCGAAAAGGGATAACATTGAGAAGTTGAAAAAACTAAAAAAAGATATAAGGCCGTCTTCTAAACTCCCAGATATCATCAAGGAAGAAATTACTATTAAAACTGTTAATCAAGATATCAAAACTGAACAGGATTCACTCAGTAGTGCTCCACTTAAACAAAAAAAAAAAGAAAGTTTTTTAGATTTCTTTGGGAATATTCCCCCTATCCATCCTGAAATCGTGAATAAATTTGTAATCGATGTTGTCAGTTTTTTAAATTCAAGGGTTAAGAATGTTGATTTTTTTGATTTAGAAATTCTCTTTTATTATGTTTCTAATTTAAAAATGTTAAACATCGATATTCCATTTAGCTCCATTGAAATTTTAGAAATTATGAAGAATTTTATAAATGGAAAAGTGTTTAGCGCATCAAAAAATAATATTCCTGACATTAAAAGTGTTTTTTATGGATTATCTATTTTTTCAGAGTTAGAATTAAATGGGAAGACAGATATTATTGATGATGGAGAAATTGAAAAGTTCATTAAATTGATTGTTAAATATTCTTTACCAGAAAAGCTTCAATCTAATTTATATTCTCTATTATGCTCGGATTTAATAAGTTCTGAAAGTTTGAATAAGGAGGATAAAATGCGTTATATAAATCCAATCACACGCTTAGATCTTCTTAATATAAAAGAATTTAGGACAATTAAAGATATTTACAACCATTTGGCTTTATTAACTTTATTGAATAACGAAAATCATGATGCACTTAAAAAATCTTATTTAATTGAAATCAAAAAGTTGCTTTTAGCAAATGGGTCTATTAAAGATTCATATACTGACTCGGCTAAGGTTCTCTTAATATTAGACTTATTGGATTTAAAGGAACAGGAGGCAGATATTTGTAGTAATTTACTTAATTTTATTATGAATTCAACTAAGTTTTTTAGCCTTACTATGCTTAATGAGGAATTAAATTGGCGTAATAGTCAATTAGGATACAAAATTGAATTAAAAATGTTATTTTGGGCATTATTAGCCTCTTCTCGGTATTCCCCACAAAAATTTTAAATTTAGACTTAGGTTTAATTCTCGTCTAACGCCACAATCATATTAATAAAAATCTTAACGTACGGTAAGATTTTATTAGTGTTAAACTTCTCATTCCCATTTTTTATAAAAATTTTATTTTTATTTAAATCTTCGAGTATCTTTTTACCTAAATTAGTCCAATAATCGTAGTCTATATTTGAAGCTTCAGGTCCTATCCCCGGACAATACTCTTTAGCCTTCTCAGTATAAAAAATAATTAAATCTTTACGATTTTCATATCGAAATGAAAATGGAAATGTTCTACAAAACCCAGGTCTCAAATCATATATTGAACATTTTTTATTTACTTTATCATAAAAAAAGCAGATTCCCTCTGAATTTTTAATAAGTCCAATATAGGCTAAACCTTTCTCAGTTTCAATGGGAAATATAACCATTCTTTTTTGATTGCCAATAGAGTTCGTTTGATCAAAAATGTAAAATCCAATTACTTCAAGGATCTCATTTATATTTAAGTCTAAACCGTTTATAATCCTTAAAATATCTTGATAAGTTACATTTACTATTGTATTTTTAGCTGTACAGCAACAACCACTTCTGGTACAAGCAAATTTTAATTGTTTTTCATTAACCATAAAAATATAAAAATTTCTGTCTTGTACTTAAGGTGTAACTATATCATATGTTTATAAGCTTGTTGGTAAAATTAGTTTTCGCCTTATTAATAACTCTATTGCTTCGATGATCAAATCTTTATTTTCTTCGCTAACTAATTCAATTATATGATTTAAATCAGCAATAATTTTATCTTTTGACATAGATAGGATGACATTAATAACACGCATCTCCATTTTTGATAAACTTTGTTCTTTTCTTAATTTCAGAAAATTAATGTTCTCAGCTAATTTAAATGATTCTTTATAATATAACTCAAAATATTCAAGTAAAATAGAGGGAATTGTTTCTTCGAATATATCTAACGAACCATCCCAATCTTCTAATTCTTTTGATAATTTTAGGTTTAAAGCGAGCATAAGATGAGAAACCTGGCTTTTTAATCTCTCGGAAGCTTTTTCTTTTAGAATTAAAATTACTCGAACTTCTTCTCTATCAGCAATAAGGCAATGGAATTGCTTAAAATCTAATTCAATCATTTTTTCCCCTCCAAAACTTTTTGTGTCATCTTGTTCCTCAGACTTTTGTATTGATTCATCAGAAAATTCCTCACCTACCATTGTTATTGCTTGGATAAATCCAGCAAATAACTCCTTTTTACGTTTTTCTAATATGGAATAACTTTTTGTATAAATTGGAATACCGCTTAATGTATGCACTACTACGACTGCTTGAATGTTATTAAGATCTTTGAATCTCTGAGTCTTCGATAACAATTCAGATTCCCTTTTCCTTCTTCTTGGCAATAATACATATGATCTCAAACTAAGAATTCCTAATGCACTCACAATACCAATTAAAATGAGAATAATACTCCCTAATAAAAGACCCGGAGAATTACCTTCGATAATTGGTTCACTAATTACAACTACAAAAGAATATGGAGTTGCTTTATAAATGGGATTATCTGGTTTAATTATTAGATTAAATTGATAATTTCCTTTTAGATTTTCAGGTAAATTTTTGTTATATTGATAAATTCCATCTGATGTTAAGTTGAACTTTCCAACTCCATATTCCCATATGTAACTTATCGTAGCGGACTCAATTGTTTCATTATTATTAGGATCTAATAGCTTTAGTTGAATATTAAGTGTCCCATCTATTTCGATATTAATGGTGTCCTCAAAATCTATAGAATCTACATTAAGATCAATTTGATTAATTTGTAATTGAAAGGAAAAAAGAGTTGTTGAGTAATTCTCCTTTTGAAATCTCAAATATACATAATTGACTCCAATTGAAAAAATGTCTGGTGAACAAGATATTGTTGTGTTGTACCAATCGTTATAATTTGTGAAGTTTTTCTCATAACTATTAGTAACAAAAGTCAATAATCCTCCAGTTAAATAAACTTCTTCCGCAGGTGCGAAGCTTTGAGAAGAAATAGAGATAATCTCATTAAAATTAAATTCTAAGAGATTATTTTCTGATATTTTCTCTGAATCCACATATACTGACAAATTAAGAGTTTGACTTCTGATTATTAATTGAAATGAAAAGGTGTCTGTTGTGTAGTTTTCTAGTTGAAATTTTAAATAAACATAATTAACACCTGGGTTAAAATAGGAATTAGATATTATAATAGAAGTATTATACCATGGAAATGTAGTTTCAGGTACCATTGTGTTAAAATTATCACCGATAAATGTGACATTTGCACCTGATAAATAAACTTGTTCGCCATTAGCAAATACTTTCACTGAAATATTCATCGATTCCTTGAAAGTTAACTCTTCTATATAATTTTCAGGAATTTCTTGGCCATCTATAAATGTTGATATGTTAACAGTTTGCTCCCCCATTAATAATTGAAACCCAAAGTTGCTGATTCTATAATTAACTTGCTCAAATCGCACGATCACAAAATTTAAACCTGCTGAGAAGTTATTACTAGATAATTGAACTGTAAAATTAAACCAAGAATTTACCCCTTCCATAATTTCTTTATTATATCCATCTGAATTCCATGTTACATTACCTCCTGAGAGATAAACTTCATCAATTGTAGCAAAAGCTCTTATTGATATATTTAGATTTTCTTTAAACATCGCTTCGGTTAATGAATTTTCTTGAATTTCTTGAGAATTTATATAGACAGACAGATTTATAGATTGTTCAATTATTTCAAACTGGAGAATTGCATTTTGAGTTTCATATGCAGATTTAGAGAAATTTAATTCTATTTGATAAACTCCTAAATTAGTAATATATGAAGTATCGAATTCAATAGTATAATTCCCGTCAAGATAATCTGTTATATTATAATAAGAATTATTTAAATTAATGTCTACAATAGCATTTGAAATACCACCTCCCGAAGAATTAGTATAGCTATATCTAACTGTACTATTATCGTGTAATTCAATATAATAGGATGATTCCAAGCGAAGTAAGTTCGTTTCCTCAAGTAAATTGATTTTTAATGTTATATTATAATTGGTAAATCCAAGTTTCGAAGAATTGATAAAAATCTCATAAAAACCATTTGAATTTAATTCAGAAGTATCCAATATTGTTTCATATATTCCCAAAGCTGATTCTGTAAAGTTCTTTAACCCAGATGACCAATTATAAGTAACTAGAGCATTAGAAATTGAAATATTATTTTCTAAATCTTGTAACTGGATCCGTAATGGTAGAATATCTCCAAAAAAGGCATCTGTTATTAAATCTGAAATAGCATCATCCGGTTTTAATATAGTTATTGAACTTTGATGGATGACTACAAAACTTGATTTTAAACCTCCTAAGGCAGTACCATTACTCCAAAATAGTGTATATTCATATAGTCCGCCACTAGTATTATATGCTCCGAAGAAGATTTCTGAAAATGATACATTACCGCCAACTGGTGCTATGCTTTCTTCGTAAAAAATAGTTCCATTGGGATGATATATTGTAAGATTAATTACTCCAGCATCAGTTGGTATTTCATCTGAGAAATTTAATTGAGTTTTAATTTGAGTAGATTCACCAGTGTTAAATGATGCATTGGTGATCCACTGACTTTCCTTAAGTATCTTAGTATTTGAAAGATTAAGATAATTAGGAGATTCAGCTTTAAATGACCACCATCCAGGGAAAATGGCATTTGTAACATTAATTTTAATAAAATCATCTCCGATATTACCACCTTCAAATTCTTTTGGTTGTAAGGTAGGATCGAGACAATCCAAAAGTTGCCAATTTACTGGTTTTTTTATAATAAACTCAAAATCTTCGTACTGAGAAGGCATGAAAAAATTATGAAAAAACTCCCAATAAACACTCCCATTTTCTAAAATTTTAAATGAGACTCCAGATTCCGATGTTTGTTCTACTTTTGAGGTCGTGTTATGGTAACCAAATAATATCGTATCTAGTTCAAAATCTAGAGCGGGTGAACTAGTTTGTACAGTTAAAATTATTGGATTTAAGCTCCATGTTCCTGTAAAATTTTGATACGAATTTCCCCAATTAACTCCATCAATAAGTGAATTAGAATTGAGTGTTAAGTTTATGTCAGATTGGGTTGCGTTAGCGAGCGTGGTTAAAACTAATGATATATTATCAAATAAAAAAATTTGTTGAAATCTTTCATCAAAACCAGAATATGAAATTGAAGCTCCACTCATAATACCAACAGAAATATTGATAATATTATTACTTTTTATATCGTTAAATAATTTTGAAGAATTGCTCCATAGATCAATGTTTATCTTTCCTGTCGTATGCCATGTTTTTCGTCCAATATCTACAATATCTCCTAAACCTTTTGAATATATCTTTTCATTATTTATTTCACAATATATATAATTCTCATTAGAATCCATAGCATACTCTGCATAATAATCAAAACTAAAATAACCATCAAAAATTGAACCTCGTGGAATTGTTATGTTTTGATAAATCTCAACATAATCATCCTCATAATAAATTACATCCATATCCGTACCTCTTGATGGTTCTCCTACTAATGCAACGTACATAGCAGTATCATTTTGAACAGGTCCAAAATTATTGTTGGCAATATTGCTACTATAACCCCAAGATGAATTGTAGTCAAAATAATTTCTACTTTCATTGTGGAATTCAAAGTAATCGATAGAATAACCGTACCACTCAACACTACCATCAGTATTAAATGTAATTTTTAACGTGTCGCTTTTAATCCAAGGTGTATAAAAATTGGTTGCCATCCCCGTAAAAGAAAATTGTAGATTATTGTTTTTATCATATATACATAACAAATCCCAATCCGTTTCAATTTCTATTCTTGAAAAATGTAATCTTATGGCACTCGCACCATTTGAATAAATTATATTATCAATATTAGCGGGAGTAGATGGATCATTAAGTAGATCCGCACTGTAATTGTGAGAGGGTCCACCAGGGGGATCATAATTGTCGAATGTTGAATAATTGTTATAGGGATTATCGAGGGAAAAAAAATCACTATTATTTACCCATTCTCTTGTGTCTTGAATATTTTTTATATTGGTGTTAATTTTTGACACTTTCCAATTATGAACTTCATCTAAATAATATGATAAATTAACTTCCTCTTGATTCGATACTGACACATCTTGATTATATTCATAGAGATTACCAGTATCAGTTATATTCAAATTTTGTTCAGTCCCTTCGAATAAAATAGAAACTCCTTGAGAAATTTTAACATTATGATTTAAAGATTCATTATTATTTCCAATTAAGTCAGAAGTGTTTTTCTTTATCGAGTGATAAAATAAGTTTGAATTAAGAAAAAGGAGTGGTATGAGAATTGTAATTAATAGAAATAAATACCGACACTTCTTTATTTTATTAACATTCTTTTTGTAGTGAAACACAAATATAACCTAAACAAAGCGAATTTCCTAATCTACTATGTATTAAAAATGAAAGTTCATAAATATAAATCAATGTTTTACGGGTGAAATAGTGTGAATAACAAAAGTAGTTTAATTTGGTAAGAATTCCTCCATTAATCTTTTAATGAGAAGTTTCTTGTCATCATCTGCGATTTGATTAATATCCATTCCGCGATCACTATATATATCAAGAGGTTTATCTTCACTTAAGGATAATAATAAAATAATTGCATTGGATACCAAGTCTCGATTCTTTGCGCGGGCTAAAAATTTCATTAATTCAATTAAAGAGTGACTTTTCCATATTTCCCTTTCATCTCGATTTATTTGATTATCCTTGAAATATTCTATTATTTCTAGATAACAATTTAATTCAAAATCATCATTATTTCTAATAATTTTCATCTTTCTTAAACAACTACTGTTCATTATACTCTATTTACTCCATACGAATAATGGTAATGTCAATAATTTGTGTATAAAAATCTAAGGATATATTATAAATAATTTTTATACTATTTTATTTTCTAATATAGTATTTAGATATCATTCTAATTAAGGCAAGAAAAAATTAATAAGGAAATCTAAAAAGTATGATTGACTGCGAATAAACTAGGTCGTTTAAGCTTTGTCATAGTAGCAACTAAAAATTAACCAATTAAAGCCGAGATTAAACCACCCATCCGATCAAAAAAATTGCTGTCCAGATATTTTTTTAGGGTTAAATACTGGCATATTATAATCTAAAAGAAATTAAATATAACTCTTCTTATACTATTGGTGCTCTTAAATCTTTCTTATAGTTTGTTTCATCAAAGTTTTTTTCTTTAAAGTGTGAATAAATACCATAACTTATCATTAACAAAGAAAACAAAAGATAGAACATCCAGAATGTTAAACCTGTAATGAACCATCCAACATTTGTGATTCCATTTAATATAACAGTAAGAATTGCCCCTGTCAATGATATTACAGATTGGGTAACTCCACATATTAGATCAAAATATAACGCCTGTCTTTCCCTCTTTATTCGACTCTTTCCTCTTGTTAATGCCATGAGTTTAGTTTTAGTATAAAAGATTTATTAATTTTATTATAAAAATTCAAGTTTAGCTTAAAAACATTTCAACCAGATTGTATACTTCTTCTAATATTTCTATTTTTGGGAGGAACGTAAATCTTACGTGATTTTTGCCTAATTCTCCAAAGCCAGAACCATATACCGCACAGACTCCGGTAGTTTTAAGTAAATCTATTACAAAATCTTTATCATTTTTCCATTTTTTAAATTCATTAAAATCTAATCTTGGAAATAAATAAAAAGCACCATTCGATTTAACACACGATATTCCTTCAATTTTTTTAAGTCTATTATAGGAATAATCCCTTCTTTCTTTAAGCTTTTTAACCATTGCAGCAGTATGAGTCCCTGGATTTCTTATTATTTCTATGGCTGCATATTGAGCTACTGAGTTAGCGGATAATCTTGCTCGTGCCATTTTAGCAATTCCTTCTTTTAAATCAGCCAATTTATTTTCTGGATCGTGATAATACATATATCCTAATCTCCAACCTGTTGCAAGATGAGTTTTTGAGAAACCATTCAAACCAATAATGGGGACATCTTTACTCAAAGATGCGGGACTTGTAAATTGTTTTTCATAAAGTATTTGATCATAGATCTCATCCGAAATTATCGGTAAATTATATTCACCTGCGATATCAATTATTTGTTTTACATTCTTTTCGCTATACATCACTCCCGTGGGATTATTAGGAGAACATATTAAAATGGCTTGTGTTTTATTTGTAATCTTCTTTCTTAAATCTTCAATATTTGGTTCCCAATCATTTTTTTCGTCTAATTCATATTCTACAGGAATCCCATCAAAAAACTTGGTATAATTTATGTATAGTGGATAACTCGGACCCGGGATAAGAAACTCATTCTTGTTTTCAATAAGGCCGGCAACTAAAAAAAAAATCCCTTCAGTTACTCCTGTAGTGACTAGAATATCCTCTTTAGAGGTATTTATATTGTAATTTTTATTAACCATTGTACTAATTTCATCTCGGAGCTCTATTACACCCATTGAGTCTACATAGAAATTTTTTCTATTAAATGTTGCGTCCGCTAAAGCCTGGGAAATATATTTAGGAGTCACGAAATCGTATTGTGGAGGATCTCCAATATTTAAATGGAAAACTTTTTTCCCACTTTTCTTAACCTCATTTGCTACGACAGCAATTTCCCGAATCGCATATGAGATTTCACTTAACCTTTGAGTTACCATAAAAAATCACATCTAAAAAGGAATTACACTTTAGAAAATTTGTTTGCTAGTGATCATCATTTAAAATTAAAGAATTTTTTTATTAACCAACATTGATTTCATTCCAGAATAATTATCTTCTAAGCAGTTTTTTCAAATACCTAATCTTAATATTAATTTTTAAGTAAAAAGATATGATTTAAATAGTAAAATAAATAGATTGATTAAAATTTCCCAATCTATTGTTAATTGTATGTTAAATTCAAACTTTGTAATAGATTTATTATCTGCATCATTTTCGTTTGTCATATCTTATCTATTGCTCAAAGATATTTATTGATATTATCATTAAATTTTTGAGTTTTTATTAATGGATCTTCAATTAATTTGAAGATCTCTAAATACAAAAGATTATTAAATGAAAAAGTGAATTAAATAATGTAAAAATATAATTTTAATAAAAACCAAGAGACGAATTATATGAGAAGTTACGAAGACCTTTTTGAAAAATTAAAATGTGTTCGGTGTGGTTCTCGAGAAAGATTAGTTCCCCACCTTATTTCCAAAGTTGTCGATAGTCAAGTAGTATCAAGACGAAGACGTAGCACAACTTATAGGAATACTACATCAACAGTTAAATTACCTATTTGTTCAAGCTGCAATCTTGAATTTCAAAGATGGCGTAAGTCTGCTGGTAAAAATAGGTGGAGCTATTGTGGAGCTGGATGTTATACCGTTATTATGGTATTAGTTATTTTGTTAGGTTTTATGAATGGCCCTGATTCTTCTGGAAGTAATCCCTTTTTTTTAATAGCACCTGTACTTCTGATACCTATAGCAATATGTTTAACTCATGCTATAATAATCTCACGCAAATCTAGTAAAATGGAAAATAATCCAAAGCACTCGATGAAATTTGAAGGAAGAGAAGTGTATGTTAGACCAATGAATTCTCTTGCTTGGATCTCCTACCCAGATTGGGTAAATAAAACATTAAGGGATTCCGTGACTGAAGATATTGAACGAGACTTTAAGAGCTTATCTTCAACCGGTGATAGAAAACCTGAGTTTACGTTTTGCCCTAAATGTAATACTAAGTTGGATAAGAAAAATAAATTCTGCAAAGAATGTGGCGAACCAATAAATTAGATTAAGGTTTATTAATAATTTTTTTAAATTTTTTTTCCGATGTTCCGTTCTTCCCAATCTTCATACATTTTCATTAATCTGTCAATTTCTTCAACGTTAATTTCTAATTGAAAAATGATAGTTCTCGTACTTGGGACAAATTCTGCAAAAATCTCAGAATTTTCAATCATTTCTAAGAGGGCTTTTACTACTAATTGAGTATCCGTTATATTGTATTTCTCCAACACTTCAGGTATAGTAATTTGTGAATAACTTGTAGAGAGTGCTAATAGGTTCCTTTTAATAAGTGCTGTTTTAAATTTTGAAATAATCGGATTTAAAGCCCTCATCTTAACTTGAAATAATCTATGTAATTTTGGATTATTTTCTGTTTTTAGAACAAGTTTACATTCATCAATCTTATTAACTACTTCCTTGATCTTATTTTTTTCAATTAATATTTCGATCAAGTTTAAATTACTAATTATTTTATTCTCAATCGATCTTTTCTTCTCACGTTTAGGCCACGTCTTTTTAAGTTGGCGAAATCCAATAAAATTAAGAATTAACAATGAGATTGCTGCAATAACAAATCCAATTATAAAAGGGATTATTTTATGCTCAAATATAAGAGGATCTTGTTTGTTAATTAAGTAGATATTACCTTCACTATCTCCTAATGCTAAAATCGAACCATCAGAAGAAATCTGGACATCACCTCCATATTCGGTTTGCCATATCGGACTTGAACTTGATTGACGAAATAAGAATAGATTACTATAAGATGATAAGGCTATATAAGCACCATCATCAGAAATTGTTACATCTCCTGTGCTTTTATGGTAAATCCAAAGTGGTGTAGGGCTGGATCGATGAAATAAATATGTATTTGAATCTTGACCATTCAATACAATATATTCCCCATCTGCAGAAATATCAATATCCATAACATGATAATAAACTAAATCATAGATCCATATGGGTGTTGAGCTTGACCTATGTAATAATGTTAATTTTTGATCAATACCCCCTCCAACAATATATTGACCATCAGCAGAGATGTCTACAACTCTGATATAATCATCAAAACCGACGCTATGGCTCCATAATGGAGTGGGAGAGGATTGTTCAAAGAGCCTTATATAGCTGTTCGCTAAATCATAATTAATACCACATGCAATATACTTTCCATCAGCAGAAATACTTACTGATGAAATTATGTAATCTCTTCCACTAGGGAGATGACTCCAAATTGGTGAAGGATTGGAGTAATGAAAATAATATAATTTATTATGGTAACTTGCAGCTACAATATTTGTGCCATTAGAAGATATCGCAACTGAGGTTACAGGTGATTCTGTTGAATAATTCCAAATTGGTTGAGAACTTGAGCTATTAAATAGATAAACTTTATTAGCGGAACTTCCTACAACGATGTAGTTTCCATCAGAAGATATTGCCACAGAATTAATTTCATTATTGACATTGAAAGTCCATTTAGGGGTTTGGTTTGGGTTTTCAAAGAGATAAATACGACCATTTTCCCCACCTGCGATAAAATACTTTCCATCTGAAGAAATTGAAACATTGGAAATCCAACCATTTACAGAATACTTCCAAGAAGAAACATTAATGACAATAGTGACTAGTGGAATAATAAGAACACTGATTACCAAAATAAAAAATACTGAAAAGTCTAATATTAAAACTCTTTTCCTTATTTTCTTACTATAGGGATCTTGTTTTAATTTCATAAATTTAAGGCATGAATTTTGAATTGTTCGGATTTATTAGTAATCTTTCTTTTCAACCTCTTCTTCTTCCCATTCTCTGTATATTTCCATTAATTTATCAATTTCTTCGAAGTTTGCTTGAAGATCAAAGGCAATTGACTTAGAGACAGAAAAATATTCAGCATATATTTCTTTCTTTTCTATCATTTCTTTTATAACTCTGATTGTTAAATCTTCATCATCTATTTTTGTTGCTTTCATAATATCAGAAATGAGTAACCTATCCACATTAGTTCCTAATTCCAAAATTTTTTTCTTAATAATTGTTGTGTGTTCTTTCTTTTGGTTTCTTTGAAGATATTGCAACTGTAATTTTAATTGCTCAATATTAGGGATGAGAAATTTGAATCCATTTTTAATTGCAATTCTTCTGCAATTAAATAACTTTGTTTGAGCTTCTTTGAGTTTTTTTTCTGTTAAAAGAAAATGAATCTGATTCAACTCCTCATTAACTCTTTCAGCTAAAATATTTAGACTTATTTCTCTTTCTATTGCTATAGTCATTTGAGTATCAGCAAACCGTTGATTTTTTACAGTCTTTTTTACTAACTCTTCCGCTTTTTTGTCTCTTTTTTTCTTTGAGTTTCTTACTCCTAATACGATCCATAAAACCCCAAAGAAAATGAAAAATCCGATTACAATACCAATGTGACCAGAGGATCCTAAAGGTATTTGAAATAAAAAAGTAATACCAAACGAAGCCAGAACTGCAAGGCAAATAGAGCCATAAAACCAATCTCTCATAGATTCATCTGTCATTTTTTTAGTTGTTTCTTTTCTTGAAATTTTGTCCTATAACAATTATTATATTTAAGAAATATTAAAATTTTTTAAAAATTTTTATAATTGAATCATTAACACAAAAAGATTTTTAAACAACAAAAAAAAATAATAATCAAGGCAAAAACACTAAAATAGTTTAAACAATTTAAAATGGTATTTTAAATGAGTCCAGTATATTATGGTAGGAAACTTAGTTTTCTTGGAAAGCTTTTATTTGTTGAATTAATGGGTTTATTTATTCTCTTCTTTATTATGTTCTATACACTACTCGGTGTTAATTTTATATATGGTTATGAAGGCTTTTATTTTGGTCTTTCACTCCCAACATTCTTCGTTTCAATTATAATGGGAGGGCAATTCTATCTCTATTATATATTTAAGAAAAAAAAAGCACTTAAACCTTACATATCATCAATATCAGAATATAATGAAACCATTACTGCTCAACTAGATAAGCTAAAATGCATAAAATGTGGATCTAAAGCAAATCTTAAAAAAAACAAATATACTTGGCGTCTTAAAGGAGAAAAAAGTGTGATTTTAGGTAGTATGAAAGAGAATGAGAAAAATGCAAGCATTATTCCTTTATGTCTAAAATGTTCCCCTGGGTTTGAAATATGGTCTAATAACGTTTCCCGGAGAAAAACTTTTCAAATTATTGCGGTAGTTCTTATTCTTTCTTCGATATTTTTCATGTTTTCAATTAAATATTTTTATGCTTTTGTAGGCATGGTTATTATCGCAGGTTTTCTCATAAAAACCGGTAATAAATATATAAAGTTCCCAGATTTTAACCCTGATCAATATGTAAAAAACGAGCTAAACCGAGGAATTATTTTCAGACCAAAAAATTCTTCACATTGGATTTCTCATAAAGAATGGCTGGAAAAAGAGCCGACAATTACAGCAAAGGGGTTTGGGGGAGAAATATTATGCAAAAATTGCGGGTCTCCCTTGGAACAAAATTCAAAATTTTGCACTCAATGTGGTTGGTCTTTGATTTAGATTATAGATACGGGCTAGCCTTATAAATTTAAATTCTGAGCTATTAGCGATTTAAATTATTGATATTCTTATGGAAAACATTTTCAATACTGATAACGAATTCTAACAATCTAGGCATTATTTATAGTTTAAAGAGACCAGAAAATGGTAGTTTTAAATAGATTTAGATTAAATACAGGAAGTGTAAGAAATTTATAGTTTAAAAGAAATCAACAGCGACTCTTGAAAATATACTTCTATCTTATTTTCTAAGGCAATATTATCCAAAACATTAAAATGTATAAGACTTTTTATTTACGATAAGATAAAAAATCTAATTTTGAGGTGCTTGAATTTAATACGTTTAAATGTAATAACTGTAGGTATTATTGGAAGACTAGGAAGAAAAAACCTATTTGGGGATTCTTATTCAAATTCAAAATATGGACCTGTGAAATGTCCAAAATGTGGTTCAAAAGATATAAAATATAGTTTTTTAGGTTCTGTATTTAATCTTGGGTAATACTCAATCAATGATTTAAAAAAAAAATTTATAATAAGCAGCTTTCCCAATCTAGCGAAAATTCACATTTTTTACAAGTTTTATAAAAACTATATCCATGATAGGCATTCACTAACGATAACAAGATACTAAATATAAAAAAAAATAATAAGAAATTAATTAAAAAGGGATTTGACAAACTAAAAATCCACCAAAATTAAAAGGCTCCTCCAATGTTAAAAAGAGATTTTTGGAGGATTTTGATGGATTTCCTCTTTGTTAATTTTAATGGACTAAGAGCAAATTTTTCTAAATCGCTTTCATCACACCCCATACAATTAAGACGTTTATTGAACTGCTGGATAATGTTGGATTTTGAAACTATTGACATATCTGTTGTATAAAAAAAATTTAGAGTAGGTAATCTTATAAAAGAAGTATTTCTTTTTAATTTGAAATCTCTTTAAGTGTGGAAAGAAAAAAATTAACTTGCGCGTTGTGATAGTTATGGCGTTTGGAGTAATTGACAAATGTGTTTACAAAAACCATAACCACTTATGACTCCTAAATTTTGATATTTGAATC
>CAZRBD010000014.1:29767-41308 GCA_964598265.1 uncultured archaeon | reverse complement strand
ATCTAATGGAATGCTTGTTAACGCAAAATATGGGCTCTGATCGTAGGTGAAAAGATTTGAAACATCGCTAATTCTTATATAATAATCAATATCATCACCCAAATCTATCGGTATTGTCCAATCATAAGAACCGTCATTATTTGTGCTCACTACAATTTCGCTATCAAATATTCCACCTTTATAGAGCTCAATTCTCACATTGGTTATACTTCCTGTTGAAGTCCAGGTAATAGAGTGCGTAGTACCAGTTTCCCAGGCAGTAGGGCTACCAGGATTAGTGACAGTTATAGTGTCAATAACCAGAAGAGCAAAAATTTCAAAAGTGTTGCTAAAATCTTCAGTGGCAGGGTCCGTAACATCGCTAATTCTTATCTGATAATCACTATCGTCTTCAAGATAAGTTGGTATAGTCCATAAGTAATAACCATTATTAGGTCTGCTTGCAATGATTTCCATAACAAATATACTATCTTTATAAAGCTCAATTTTTACATTTGTAATGCTTCCTATCGATGTCCAATTGATGTACTGAGAGGTGTCTGTCTCCCAGACAGTAAGACTATCAGGATTAGTAACAGTTATAGTGTCAATAACCAGAGGAGTAAAAATTTCAAAATAGTTGCTAAAATCATCGGTGGCAGGATTAGCCACATCAGCGATTTTAATTTGATATTGGGTAGAATTAATGAGTCCTAATGGTATAGTCCATAAGTAATAACCATTATTAGGTCTGCTTGCAATGATTTCCATAACAAATATACTATCTTTATAAAGCTCAATTTTTACATTTGTAATGCTTCCTATCGATGTCCAATTGATGTACTGAGAGGTGTCTGTCTCCCAGACAGTAAGACTATCAGGATTAATAACAGTTATAGTCTCAATAACCAGTGGAGTAAAAATTTCAAAATAGTTGCTAAAATTATTGGTGGTAGGATTAGACACATCAGCAATTTTAATTTGATATTGAGTAGAATTAATGAGTCCTAATGGTATAGTCCATGAGTAAGAACCGCTATTAGGTGTGCTCGCTACAATCTCGCTATTAAGTACACCATCCTTATAAAGCTCAATTTTTACGTTCGAAATAGTGCCCGTTGAGGTCCAATTGATGTACTGAGAAGTACCTGTTTCCAAGGAGCTAGTACTATCGGGACTTGTAATAGTGAGTGACGGAGTTACTAATACTGAAGTAAATTGTATTGCAAAATCATCAGTTACACCAGTTAAGCCTTGATATGAATTATAATATTGCATATCTACTCCTAAATTCAATCCAGTTGTATATCCACCCCCAGTATAGCTTATATAGTCATAATTGAAGATAATCTCTCCTGTGTTGTTTAAGACAACTTCAAAAGATCCAACTGTGGGGCCACTACTATAATGCCATATATTTGCCCATTCAACAACCCAATATGTACCAAATGACTGAACATATATATTTCCACTACCACCTCCAGAAGCCGGTCGTAAATCATCCCAAAATGGAGCAATCATATAGTGATATGCAGATGAACCTGTAGGAAACTGAATATTACTGAATTGAGAAGGTGCAGGATTCACAAAACTTAGCCAACCGTTAGAACTTACATACGCAGTTGAAAACGTATCGTTATAGAATGTAAAATCAAAAGGTAATGATATAGCATCATAACCATCATCACTTAAGAGTAATTCTGTTCCTCCTGAAGCATCAATCCAAGTATATGCGTAACCTGGTACTATAGTATAATTTCTTAAAGTTGAGACAATTGAAATAGTTATTAACTCAGTTGCGATATTATTTGCAATTATCGATTCACTAAGTATAGGGGGTGCATAAGCAGTAAAATTGTATGTTGTGAATATAGTAGGACTCCACATATAACTAATTGTTTCACTTGTACTAACTGGAAGAGTAGAAACAGTTGTTGAGTTTACTAATGCACCATCCAAATAGAGAAGTAGATCAACATTAGATTCCATATTAATACCTATATTAGTGACCGTTGCATTTACAACATAAGTACTACCTACATTAGGGCTGGAAGGGACTTCTAATGAAACACTAAGATCATGGTCCATGATTGGATAGGAAATAATTGCATTCCCTTCTCCTGAAATCGCTTTTGCAATTAAAAAATACTTTCCTGTACCTGTAGAGGTATATGATATCACTTCATCCGTTCCTAACCCAGTTGAGGTGCTTGAAGCAACCATAATAGGTTCCCCTATAGAAGATGGATTGTCTGAATATAAATGTAAATCAAAATCTGCCCCACTTGGAACGTCTAGAGTAAACAAATAATTTTGACCGTTTATAAGATTAGCGTAGGATCCTAAACCATGTTTATTGAACGGATTAATAAGACTACTTGTTATCCAAGCATTAAATTGTGAACCTAAAGTTAATTCTTGCGTATACGCTTCGATTGCAACATCAACGTTAATTCTTCCATACCCTTCATGAACATCTTTGCCACCGCGATTAAGTACAGATGAATAAATTGTACTAAATGTTTCTCTTAATAAAGGGTACGTCTCAGTAGCTGACATCAATAATAATGCTTTAACACTTTTTGCTTCGGTAGCAGTATAACCCCAACTTTGATGACCACCCATAGCTTCAATAAGTAAATTAGAAGCTCCTGCGACAGCCGGAGCTGACATGGAAGTACCTTGCATACCATCCAAATCATTAGCATAGCCATCAATAGTATATGCTCCTGATGCATCATTATCATTAGAATCTGTTGAAAACATCTGTAAATTGTTGAAACTCCCACCAGGAGCAGCAATATCCGGTTTAACAGTGTTACCTGTATATGACGGACCACCTTGACTACTATAATCAGTTATTTGGTCGTCTATACTCATTGCCGCAACCGTGATTACATTATCGGCATCTCCAGGAGATCCGATTAAATTACCTCCTGGACCAGAATTCCCAGCTGAAACAACCGTAACAATTCCATTCTCAACTGCACTATTTACGGCATTAATCATTGCTACGTCCCCTGAACCACCGCCAAGACTTAAAGACATAGCAGTAATATTATAAACTATCTTATTTGTTATTACCCAATTTATTCCACTTACTATATCTGAAGTATACCCGCTTCCAAATTGGTCAAGTACTTTTACTCCAACTAAATTTGCATCAGGAGCTACTCCTCTCCATGGATCTCCACTACCAAACTGAGGTGGATCAAAAGGCCAATGAATTTCGCTTCTGAATCTTATTTTAAAATTACTTACATAACCATCACCAGTGTTATCTATAAGGGTCATAATAATTCGATATGAGTAGGCTCCAAGGGAACTACTTGTCGCTGTATATGAAAGTGTCTGAGACCAGGAATTAGAACCAATTTCATACGAATCTACCATCGTATTACCATAATAGAGATAAACCCAAAGATCAACATCATCAATACCTGGAGTTAAATCATCAAATTCGCAGAATAATTCTATTAAACCTGGATCAGTGACATTAAATCTTGTCCAATTATACAAATACATTCCTGAAAGCACATCATAACCAGTATAATCGAATTGATAAGCTGCGGTGGTAACACTGCGACCGCTTGCATCATAAGAGGGTGTACCAATTCCCGAAGCAATTCCAGAGGTATGAGATCCATGCCCGTTGTCATCATAAGGGGAACTTAGAAAGTTTACTTCATCTCTCCACCCTACTATTTTACGTGGATATCCTGGGCTGAAAAAATTATGCGAATCATCTACTCCAGTATCTATTATTGCGATTGAACTATATTGATCTCCATCAAATGAAAGGTTATTCCAGACATAAGGTCTGAGATTCATATTTCTTCCAGCATAATATAATTGAGCTTGGTAAATTCTGTCCTCTTCAATGAAAAAGGGTATATTATGCTGCCTAAGGGAATCAGAGAATTCGTTTAAGGCATTTTGACTTATTCTGCCAGCAAATCCGTTTATAGCAACCTTATAAGTCGATTTTATACTCCCTCCTAACTCTTCAAAAAGTAAAGAAATTGAGCTATAATCTCCTTCAGGGAAATGAACTATAATTGGAACATTATCTAATGGAATTTGCTCGGGAGTTTGGTAATGACTCTTGAAAATGTCATCAGTTATAACCCTCTTATCTGATTTTATTTCATGTTCGCTAGATTTTTCATTAAAAAATCTAACTTCAGTTGAATCTTTTAATCTTGCCTCAAACGCATCACTTATTCCATCTCCATTTTTGTCTGCTTTTAAATTTTGCTCCTTCCACTTAAGAAAGGATCCTCAATCAAATCCTACAAAGTTTAAATCAAACTCTTGAAACTCATATACATCTCCTTTATTTTTCAATAAAAATGCTTTATCTTCGAGTAATGAGTAAAAAATTCCTAAACTAATTAAGATTATAATTAGAATTGAGTTTTTCTTATATTTTTTCCTTGAACAAGACATTTTGATAATGCCCTTTTAAATTAAAAAAACACTTATGTCAATTTTGGTTAAGAATTATTCTATCTCAATTTTATTTAAAGTTTTGTTTTAAATAAAAACAAATAGAGCTATAGATCAAGGCAATGTTTTTAATCCCTACTATCAATTGGATAATGGTAAAAGGGACTGATTGAATGGTCTCACATCAATTCTTAATCTAATCATGATTTGTTGAATTCTCATTATCTATTTAAATCATCTTATAGTAATGTAATCATCGAGTTCTTCCAAATTCTTATTTATAAACATTGGAGGTACATTAGTACATTGGTCTCCAATGTTAAATATTTCTTTTAAACTGTATAATAATTGATAAGTCTGATCTTGTATATCTCGGTCTTCAATACTTTGAGTTATATGAACCTCTCTAAGTGTTATATCGGGGAACCCAGACAAACTATCCTTGACAATATCTTCACGAGCGGATTTTTTTATTTTTATTTTTTTTAACTAAATATGATTTAGAGAAATTAAGTATTAAATCTCATGTTGAGGAGGATGTCAAATCGTTTGAAATGATTAAATTAATATCTGGATTCTTTGAGCATTTTTAATTTCTTTATTTTGATGAAATAGTGATGCCCTATGAAAATTATGGAGAAAGAGCTGAGATAAAAATGCTTATTTTTGAATCTATTTAAATAGATTTTTCATAAAAACATTTATTATAATATTATAAAAAATAAAAAAAAGATTTGCTTTGCAGCATTTATTTATTAGCGATATCCTGTTCATTTGGTTTAACAATTTTTTTAATTGAGTATTTAGTGATATCTTGTTCATTTGATTTTATCCTTTTTTTAATTGAGTTTTTAGCGCTATCCACGTTTCCATTGATGAACTCTTCTGTTAAGCGATATGCTTCATCATCGGTGTATTGTATTGGAGGGTGTTTTGTAAAGTATGCAGAAGGATGATATAAAACCCCACCTTTATTTCTATCAAGTGCTAATTTACAGCATCTTATAGCATCTATTACAATCCCTGCAGAATTTGCTGAATCCTCAACTGAAAGGCGTAATTCGAGATTCATGGGAATATCTCCAAAAATTTGTCCTTCCATTCGGATAAAACTGAGTTTATTATCTTTTTGCCAAGGAACCCAATCACTTGGTCCTATGTGAATATTTTCCTTGCTTAAATGAACTGCTGTTTGTGATTGAACAGCTTCAGTCTTAGATATTTTTTTGGAGATTAACCTACTTCTATCAAGCATATTAAGAAAGTCTGTATTTCCTCCTGTATTGAGTTGGTATGTTCGCATTAGCTTTACACCTCTTATTTTGAAAAGATTAGTTAAAACACGGTGAATTATAGTAGAACCCATCTGAGATTTGATATCATCTCCGATTATTGGGATTCCTTTCTTTTCGAATTTGATGCTCCACTCAGGATCACTAGCAATGAAGACAGGAATACAATTTATAAAACCCACTTCAGCTTCTAAAGCACATTCAGCGTAAAATTTTGCCGCTTTTTCAGAACCAACTGGTAAATAATTTACAAATATATCCGCTTTAGATTTTTTAAGTTCTTGAACTAATTCTTCCTTTGTAGATTCTTTTTGAGAAGATAACAAAAAAGTATAATTATCATCATAATCTTTCATATGCTCCGCAATACTATCTAAAACTCTTCCCATTTTAACGATAACATTGGTCTTTGGAATTTCTCTGCAAAATATCTTAGTACAATTAGGTAACTGAAAAATGGCTTCTGCAACATCCTTTCCCACTTTTCTTTGATCTATGTCAAATGCGGCAACAACCTCAATATCTCCTGGCTTATAATCTCCTATTTCCCAACGCATTAAACCAATACAATTGTCTTGATTCTTACTTTTATAGTATTCAAGACCTTGAATTAGTGAACAAGCACAATTACCAAGTCCTGCAATAGCAATTTTAATTTTACTCATTGAAATGTCCCTCCTCAAAGGTTTTTGTAATTTTATTTATATTCAAGTTATCCACTTTTTTCATGTGTTTAATTGCTTGAATAGAATAAATTATACTCGTGATGATTGCGTGAATACAAATTGAAAAAATAACAAATTGAAAATGACCAAAAATTCCAAAAATTAAGATATGAAGAGTATAGATATTTCTTCTTCCATCAAATTTTCTAAATAATTGATCAAATTTACTACTATCTGCCAATGTTATTTTCATTACTTCTTTATACTGCATTGAACAATGCCGATTGAATGAATCAGAAAGTAGCATTATAATTAATACTATAATGACAAAAAATAGATCAATTATAAAGTACGAGGCAAGACCTATACCTACATATATTGCCTGTTCATATAATTGATCAAATGAATGTTCAATATGGCCAACTACGCTCTCTTGGTTTTTTAAACGAGCTAATTTACCATCAACTCCATCAAGAATATTTACTAATATTAATAGAAAAAGACCGATCCACCAATATTGTATTAAAAATAAGAATAAGACAAAATATCCTAATATATTTACAAATATTGTAATATGATTGGCAGTTATTTTAGTATCAGCAAATAGATAAACAAAAATATTTTCAAAAGGTCTATTAAAATACCATGCAATTAAATCCAATGTTCCCTTTTGTGTATTTTTTACAAGAAACTTTTTAGCGGACTTAAAATCTTGATAATCGCGAAAAGAATAAATATAAAGAGGTACATCTCTTCTCATATCTGGTTTATAGGTATAAATCTCATCTGAGGAATGATAGTGTGTTTTATTAAATATTAGAGAATTGAAAAAGTCAGGAAAAGAACCTACCTTTTTTTCAAAAATATATTTGTTGGATGTAAGGTTGATTTTACCTCCTAAAATAATAGGTTGATTTTTATCCGTATTGTTGTTTGAATGAATGCTATTACCTTTTATGAATATAATATCTTTTTCATAATTTAATAATGAAGAAATAATTCTATCATCGATTAAAACTCCACCATCTAAAACAACAGCAATATTACTAATAGAATTAATTTTTTTCTTTCGATTAAAATGTTCTTTAACATGATTAAGATTGTTAATCTTTATGATTCTTACAAACTTCTTACTATCAAAATTCATTTCATTATTATCTACTGAACTTTTTGATAAAATAAATATATCTCTTATTCCATTTTTAATTAAAATATTAATATTTCTTTCTAAAATCGAAACTCCACATAATTTTTTTATGTAAAAAGGTTGATTTTTGAAAAATAATGGATTTTTTGGTAAAAAAATAATACCCATTATATTATCAATATTTTGATTTTTTCCCATATTTTGAGTATAATTTTGTTGCATCTTCATTCTTTTTTACTTTTTTACTTTTTTTCCGTATAAAAGGTATGTTTTTGAGGTTACAAACCAAAAGGCTGTAAATTAGAAGATTCGTGAAAGAATTCTTTTAATTGTTCATATATAGAAGAATTATCTACATCCAACCAAAAGACATTTGGAAAATCAAAATAACTTACATCAAGTCCAGATTCAATAGCTGAAAGAATAACATCTGTTACTCCATATTTATAAGTATCCAATTTTATTTCCTGACAAATATTACGAATAACTTTCGTCCTTAATATAAAAGCTCCCATATCTAATCGGTTATACTTAGGTATCTCTTTTCCAATATTGGTAATAAAAGAATTAAGTCCGTATATTTTAGTTGCATCGTCTAATTTTTGTTGTTGGGCTTTTAAATGCATGGGATCTGTAGCTAAGAGAATATCATACCTGTGATAATTCATTAACAATTGAGAAAAAATGTTTTCTGAGAAAATGTGGTCTGCCATTGATAATAATGTATATTCAGAGGAGATCGCATTTAAACCTAAAAGAAGACTATAACCGTTTTCCCTTTTTGGATTTTTATTTTCAATGATATTTAATTTAAAATTATTAAAATCAATTCCTAGTTTTTCTATGGAATTTAAGAGAATTTGTTTATATTTTGATTTATTTGAAATTTTACTAGCTATAATATTAATTTTACTAATTCCAGCTTTAATCATTCCACCAATAATATAACTTAGAATATTCGAATTATTTACTTTTAAAAAATATTTTTTAAATGCATTATCCATTGAATTAAATCGACTAGAACAACCTGCTGCAAGGATTAATCCCTCCATTTTTCTATTCCTCCTTTTTAAATTTGTTCGGTGTAACTAAAACCTTTCTTATTTTATCTAGAATTGTTTTACATTACAATACAAAAATATTAATAAAATTAATTAACCCTTTAAGCTATAAGATCAACGAATTAGAATGCTTTAAGATTATGAAAATAACTATTGGTGAATTACAAATTCATGAAACATTGTGGATATTTAATTTATTTACTATAATTAAAATTATAAATCAACTTTAATTAAAAATTTTTTCATAAAATAAGTATTTATTTAAATAAAAGAAAAGAATTAACCACTAATTTAAGAAAAAGTAAGAATTTTATAGAAATTATAACAGAAAAAAGAATTCCATAGTTAAGAAATTATCAACTTGATTTAATGACATTGAATATATTTTTTGATCTCAGAAATCAACTTTGATAGTATAATTTAATTGAAGAGTTGCATAATGACTTGCTAATCCAAGAGATTGGGTTCTCTCCAAAATACCTTCTACTCTGTAACCGCGAGGGAAATTCCACAAGTCTTCATATACCTCGGTCCTAGAACCACACTTTAAAAAAAAAATTCTTCCCTTAGGAAAAAAAATTACTTTTTCAAGACGATCTACTCCAGGTAATTCATGACCCCCTCCATGAGGAACCATATTAAGGTTTAAAAGGTATTTATATGCCCATTCTTCAATTGATCTTGAACCGAAACATTCTTCGATTTTTTCTGAAGAAAGATTCTTTTTACCTTTAACTAGATAAGTCATTAATAGAGAGTATTTTTAAATCTATGAATTAACCTAATTTTTAAAATTTTTAAATAATTACTTTTTTCTCTAGGGATTGAGCAATATCTAAAATTGAATTGATTAATACTTCAAAATCTTCTTTTCTAGACCTATGATTTACAATTGCCACTCGTATAGCAAAATTACCATTAAGCATAGTATTTGAAGGGACTGCGATTCCTTTTTCTTGTAATTGAAATAAAATTTCTTTATTTAATTTGTTTAGCGTATCTAAGTCAGTAGTTCCATTATTATATCTGAAATTTACTATATTCGTTTTTGTAGGTGCAAGGATTTCGAGTTTTTGTTCTATTCCTATAAGATTTGTAAGATATCGTGCTTGTTGAATATTTTGCTCAATTAGTCGTCCGTATTTCTCACTTCCATTTTCTTTGATGCTCATCCAAATCTTAAGAGCTCTAAATCCCCGAGATAACTGAATACCATAATAATCATACCATATATCCCCAGAACTAGTCCCTCTTTCGTGATGAGTAGCGTAATCCGCAGAAAAATTAAAGGCATTCAGATGTGCTTCTTTATTCTTTACAAGAACACAACCCGCTTCATAATTGATATACATCCATTTATGATAATCGAAGGCAATACTATCTGCTTTTTCTATACCTTCTACAAGTTTGTGTGATATTGTTGAGAGCTTACACCATATACCAAAAGCAGCATCTAAATGGAACCACAGATTGTATTCTTTCGCTATCTCAGCTAGCAGATTTAAATCATCGATTGCCCCAGTATTTACGGTTCCTGCATTTCCAATAATACATATTGGTTTATGTCCCGATTGAATATCCGCTTCTATCGACTCTCTAAGTTTCTCTATTTGAATCTCAAAATTTTCATTAACGGGTATTTTTCTTAGTGATTTCGTACCTAATCCTAATAATTGTATAGCTTTATCTATTGAACCATGTATCTCTGTAGACCCATATATTAAGAGATCTTTTTTACCTGCCCGCATACCTTCCTCAATAACATTATAATCTGTTTTGGTATTTCGAGCAACAGTTAATCCAATAAAATTAGCCATGGAAGCACCTGATACAATTATACCAGAAGCATTCGAATCATAACCAAGCATCTCTTTTGTCCATTCTATCACTTGTTCTTCAACATAATTTGCGATATGTTCCCCACCAACAACATTAGGATTCATTGTAGCAGCTAGCATTTCAGCAAGCATGCCAAAGGGTGTGCCTGTACCTACTACCCACCCCCAAAAACGAGGATGAATATTTCCCAACGGATATGGTAGTATATTCTCGATAAATTCCCTATAAACTGTTTCTCTATCTTGCCCCTCCTTTGGTAAAGGTACTTTGAATTTTGATTTCACATTCATTGGAATTGGCTGCCAAACTGGTTGTTTTCTAATGTCTCTTAAATGATTTAACATATCATCAAGCATTTTATGTCCTAAAATCCTTAAACTTTCCCAATCTGTGGGATCAAGAGTTTCTTCGGGTTCCATACCTAAAGAGAAAATACATTATTTAAAAATATTCTTTTCCTAAGCATGATACATAAGAAACCTACTAAAATTTTCAAGATTTTCTTTTTTTTTTCTCTGTCTCAACCTTTTTTTGCAGAATTGTATTTACATCTGCGTTATCCACATTTATTAAAACTGTTTCAAGGTTTATTTAGAAAGGATGTAAAATTTAATACAATAATTACCTTTTATGTTGTTAATTAACTAATAATATAAAACAAACTGAAATAAAATGATCCAAACAAAATTCCAAGAGATAATTGGGACGAAGGTACCAATTATACAAGCAGGTATGGGACCTTATGCGACCACAAAGTTATGTATCGCAGTAGCAAAAGAAGGTGGATTGGGATTGATCTCAACTATTGGCATGGCAGGTCCTGATGTAAATTTTATACCTGAAGAAAATCGAAAGTTTGATTTTGGGGTTGGGGGTAGCCCTAAAAATGTCCTAAAACAGACCATAAGGTATGTTTTTGAAAGACTTGAGGATTACCCAGAAGCTAAATTTGGCGTTAATATACCGATTGCAAAAATATTTACTAGTGTATCAAGACAATTTATGAAAGAGGTTATCGAAATTTTTGAAGAAATACATGACGTAAAGAAACAATTAAAGGTTAGGGTAACTTCTGCCGGAGAACCACTTACTTGGCCAATAAAGTATAA
>CAZRBD010000014.1:14088-29757 GCA_964598265.1 uncultured archaeon | reverse complement strand
ATTCTATCCCTAAATTTTTATCTGGAATATAAATATCAATTTCTTGATTATTTTCATCAAATAAGTAGTATGAATATGTTTCATCGTTATTGAAGTCTTCATAACGTATATTATTTCCATCAGGATCTTTAAATCCATTTACTGCTGTAAAATCTTCATACTTATAGCTATATCCTTGTGTTGCTCTTCCCAAACAATTAAGGGTTATGGTAACTTCTGCCGGAGATCCACTTCCTTGGGCAATAGATGCGAAAGAAAAGGGAGCAAAAAGGTCGTTTCTTGAAATCAAGAAGGAATTACCTTCAATAATATGGTGTCAAGTATGTCCCAACGTGAGAGGAGCAAAAAGAGCTGAAAGATCTGGTGTAGATATAATCATAGCTTCAGGAAGAGAAGGAGGGGCACATTGTGCTTGGAGAGACACTTCATCCATGGTACTTCTCCCGGAAGTAGTTAGGACAGTCAATTTACCTGTAGTTGGAGCAGGGGGTTTTGCTGATGGTGCATCACTAGCAGCAGCATTAGCCTTAGGAGCGATTGGTGTCCAAATGGGGACCAGATTTATCGCCACTCAAGAAGGTGATTTCGAACAGATGTGGAAGGAACAACTGGTAAAAGCTACTGAATCTGACACTATTGTAGGTCGTGGAATCTTCGGCCCTATGAGATTCTTGATTAATCCAGCCTCGCTTGAGATTATAGATGAAACTATTAAAGGAGCATCAGATCTTTACCGTGGAAAACCATGTCCGACAACAGATAAAATTCGTATTCTAGAAGAAAAAGGATTTAAAAAACTAATAGATGAGGATGAGAATGAAAGTCTTATGAACGCGGGTGTTGTTACAGGTAGAATACATTCAATACTAACTGTTCATGATTTAATTCAAAGTATTATGACTGAAGCAGAAGAAATAATTTTAAATTTAGTAAAAAAAGTAAAAGTAATGAAAAAAGAAAATCTAATAGTAGAGTGATGAAAAATGAAAGAATTAAAAGAATGTGTCATTGTTGATGCTGTTCGAACACCAATAGGGAAATCAGGACGTGCACAAATGAAGAAACCTGGTGGTTCATTTAGAGAGTGCTCAGCTCAAGACCTTTTGGTTACAGTTTTAAGGTCGGTGGTAGATAGGACAAAAGAAAAGTATCCAAATTTTGATCCGAAAGAGATTGAAGATTTACAGGTTGGTTGCTTATCACAATTGGGAGAACAAGGTGGTAATATAGCAAGAATAGCAATAATGTTAGCAGGATTACCTAAAGAGATTGCAGGAGCTACTGTTAATAGATATTGCAATGCAGGGCTTCAAGCTATTAATACAGCAGCTAACGCAATTAGAGTTGGGGATGGTGATATTTGTATAGCCGCAGGAGTTGAGTCCATGACTCACTACGCAATGGGCATAGACATGCAAATAACTAGACAGATTAAGAAATATCCGTTGTTTATGTCCCCCGGATGGGCTAACGAGCCATTAAAAAGCTTGGTACCTCAAGGCGTTTCTGCCGAGTTAATAAATGATAAGTATGGTTTTAAGAGAGAAGAATTAGATCAATTTGGTGTTTGGAGCCATCAAAAAGCCGCTAAGGCAATGAGAAATGAGGCGGAGTATTTCAAACGTGTAGTACCAGTTAGTTTCACAAAGAGACACACAGATGAAAATATGCACCAAATTAAAGATGAGAAAACCGGAAAACAAAAAGTAGAAGAGGTTACAATTACAAAAGATCAGACGATTCGAGAAGTATATTTAGACGATCCAGAAAAAGGTTGGGAAATGATTAGTAATTTAAAACCTATTTTCAGACCGGCTGAAAAAGGTGGTATGGTAACTGCTGGAAATTCTTCCCAAATAGTCGATGGAGCAGCAGCAACTCTATTAATGTCTCGGGAAAAAGCTGATGAACTAGGGATAAAACCAATGGCAAGAATACTTTCAACGGCAGTGGCAGGTGGTGATCCTATTATTATGCTTTTAGCACCAATTCCCGCCATGAGAAGGGCTTTGGATAGGGCAGATCTCACAGTAGATGATATGGATGTAATAGAACCTAATGAAGCTTTCGCAAGTCCATGCTTAGCATTTTCTAAAGATTTTGGATATGAATTAGATGATCCTCGAGTTAATCCTACTGGTGGTGCAATTGCTATAGGTCATCCTATTGGAGCAAGTGGAGTAATCTATTTTGGTGAGATGGTACACTATTTAAAGAACAACAACAAAAAATATGGCGTACAATTAATGTGTGGCGGTTTTGGTGTGGGAATTGCTACCGTAGTTGAAGCTCTTTAATTTGTATGATATCAAACGTTAGAAAATCCAACAATCAGGAAATTAGTTTAAATATGGCTTCTAAACGCTTTCAAAATTAGATGAAAATAGCTTTTTTTGATGGCGTAAGCAAAAGAGACTTGAATTTATTTGAAGAATCTTTTAATTTTTTCTTAAGAAGATATATTGGACTCAGCAATAATCAGTGAACAGAATAAATTTAGATATCTATTAAAAATCTATTTATAAGTTAAATTCATAAATTTATTTAATGAAGTTATCTCGAAAGACTCTCTTTAGCCTTAGCATACCAATTTTAATTATAATTCTTAGTATGGCTTTTTTAGTTCCTTGGTGGATTTTGGAAACCAGCAATAATCCGACCCATTATTGGAAAAAAATCGCACCAGAAAAAGTAGAAATGGATTCTGGCCTATTGAATAATATGTTGGATTATCTTGAGAGCGAAAATCATGACATCCATAGTGTTGTAATTATACGGGATGGATTTATTGTTACAGAATGGTACGCATCTGGTTATAAGATAAATACATTGTTCAAACTCTATTCAGCAACTAAAAGTGTAATATCTATTTTAATAGGTATTGTCCTTGATATGGGATTTATTTCAAGTGTAAATCAGTTGATGTTAGATTATTTCCCTAATCGGACTATCATGAACTTAGATGCAGATAAAGAGTCAATAACGATTAAACATCTATTAACAATGACAGCAGGATTTGATTGGCCAGAGTGGGAGATTTCTTACTTCAATGTTAACAATATTTTCAATACATGGAAGGTTAATGACGATTATGTTCAATTTGTGCTTGATAGACCTATGAATTCAACTCCTGGTGAGAAATTTAACTATAATACCGGAATTTCTCATCTTTTAGGGGCTATATTAGAAGTAGCAACTAATAAATCAGTTGAGGATTTTGCAAACGAGTATTTATTTGAACCATTGGAAATTATCTCTACTCTTTGGGAGTATGATCCAGATGGTTTACCCTTGGGTGGTGAAGGGCTCTATTTAAAAGCACGCGATATGGCAAAAATTGGCTATTTATTTCTGAATGAAGGAATATGGGAAGGAAAGCAAATTATATCTAAAAATTGGGTAAATTCTTCAATATACGATCATATAACTGTATCAAATTCTAATGATTATGGATATCAATGGTGGATTTCAAAAATATATGATTCTTACAGAGCAAGCGGTTTTGGCGGTCAAGAGATCCTTGTCTTCCCAGAAGATGATATAGTTGTAGTCTTTACTGGCTGGGATTTATACACAGGGTTAAGATGGGATTTATTAGATAGCTTTATTCTTCCTTCAATTATAGTATAAAAACAGAATTATTTTAAATTTAAATTTTTCTTCTCACGTACCCTCTTAGCTTGAACAGCAATCGTTTCAAGTAGACGTCGTTGATTCGTCGATATCCATGGACCCTCGCAATCTATTGCTGCATAAGGGATATTAATTTTGTTTGCTAGAGGTCGGATGATTGCTTGTGAATTCATAGCCGGTTGGCAGTTAAAAGTACCTAAGTTAATCAATCCGTCATATATTTCTTCCTTAATTGAGTGCATGAACCTTCCCACTATTAAAGGAGTTTCAGTAAAACTATTGGATGACACATATTTATTCCCCTCTTCTAAAAGATCTACAAAATCTGCATACGAATCAAACAATAAACCGGACTTTCCTATCAACCTACGAAATAGTTTACATTGAGAATCCAAAAATTTCATGGTATTCCTTTTTCTCTTTGCTCTTAAAGCTTCCTTTTTCTCTTGTTCATTCAAATCTGTAAGATCATTTAATTCGCTACTAAATTGTTCTTTTGGTGTGAATTTTCCTTTCCTAACTCCCCATCTTATAGAAGTCTCACCTAATATAAAATTCATTGATTCGGCAATATCGACAACTTTCACTATGATTCCTTGCTCTAGAAAAAAGTCCTCAACAGGATAATGGTCAAACATTAAATTAAAGCCCCCGAAGATTAAGATTTTAGTAGTTTCTTCAACACTTGTTTTTAATGGAATTTGTCTTATGTTTCTTGCCCATTGAATTAACCCAGTCTTTAGGGTTTTTTTATTATTTTTAATATTTTCGATAAATCTACAAGTTTCCTCTTCAAAAATCCTCAAAGCTTCGATGTTATCTTCAGCAATGCATTGTAATGCGTTTCTAGCTTCAATAAGATAATGACCTATTAGGAAATTGGTATGTTCGCTAACAATAATATCTGCGCTCAATCCTAAATATTTATTGGTATAATTAGGAAACGCATAAAATATAATATTCTTCAAATTTAATCTTTTAGAGAATGTATCCCATAACAGTGGCCATGCTCCATTCTGACAAGGACCATGTTGATCTATAGGTGTACGATAAATAGTAATTTCGTCATTCTTACGGTCTTCATTAATATCCTTTAAAACTGCTCCAGTAATAGAAACACTGGGAAGACATTCTCTTCCAGAACAAATTTTTTTCCCATATCGGAGGATTTTTTTATCAGTTTCCTTGCTAATCCGTATATTACGGTTATGTTTTTTATATAAATCTACAACTAAAAGACTTCCATAACTATTACGAGGTTCTGGGTTAACATAAACTATTCTTGGATCACTTAACTCTACCCTTTGATTCTCACTATCTATAATATATTCAAAACTTTTCGAAAATCGAGCTTGTCTATTTTTGCGATCAGCTAATCCTTCTAGGCCCTTGTTTAATTTTATTTCGGTCATTTTGCTATTCTCATGTTGTTAATGTTAATGATTCTTCAAGTTTTTTATCATCCTTTCGACGTCGTTCTTCAATTATGTCTAAAAAAGCACCTATTCTTGTTTCAAAACCTGCATGAGCCGTATGTGAGTCTATTTCAAGATAACAGAACGTATTCCCCGCTAAATGATCTTTAATTTGATGGTACATTATGCTATCAGGGCCACATGAGAAACAGGATACAAAACAAATGTATAAGTTTTGATACTTATTTACGTAATTAACTGCGTTTATTAATTGCTGAGTAAAACTCCAGACATTTCTTTTATGATTATTACTATCAAATTGGTGAGGTAACATATCCAGGGGAATAACATTATATCCTCTGCTGATAATCTTACGTGGAAGTGCTAAATTCACATTTGAGGGATAAATAACATAAGGTCTTCCAGCTATGATTACAGTTGGCTCGTTTAGTAATTCTTTTAATTTCTGCTCTCCTAATTCTTCATATTTTTTAATAAATTTCTTATAATGAATAAGTGCTTTCTTCCCTGCTTCTTCACCTACACTACTTTGTAAACCTAAAATAGAAGCAACCTTCCCAAGTTCTTTTAAAGTCATATTTATAAGATCTTTTGAAAGCCCTATATGTGGTGATAAAATTTTATCCTTCTTACTTTCAAATGAGGCACATATTATGTCTGAAATTACAGAAGTAGAAGGACAAGTGTATCCGTGGATATAATTACTTGGAATTTCTAACTCAATGACTCGAGGGAGAAATATAAAATCAATTTCTTTATCCAGTAAATCAGATATTGCACTATGAACCAGTTCACAAGGGTAACATATCGATGCTAACGTTTTAATATTAGTCTGCTTTAATTGATTAGATAACAGAACGTTATATCCCAATTCATTGATAAATTTCGTATAAAATGGAAATAAAATGTGAGTAGTTAACGCCATTGGAAGACCAATTACACCAAGAGGATTATTGATAGATTGGGGTCCAAATTCTTTCAACATCATCTCATTACGCAACTCAACTAAATTTTGACCTTCTTTGATTTTATCTCCTTTTTCACGAATTAATCTATATTTTGAGCATAATCCTCCAAAAGGGTAAAGTTTTCCCCTTATAGATATGTTTTGAATTTCACAATTGTTATCGCAGACTCTACATCTGAAAACCCTTCTTAATTCTATCTTCCCTTTTGTTAAATTTTTAAGAATATACTTATGTTTTGTAATAATTCCATCCTGTAAAAGATCTCGTACCATAAGTGCAGTTCCTACGCTACCCATAAGTTCGGGGTGCGAAGGTACGACGACTTTTTGTTGCAGACGAGCGGCCATAGCTAATGCGACGGATTTATTTAAAGCTACCCCACCAAGAAAAAGTAAATTTTTACCTATTTGACGTGGACCTATAATTCTGGAAATATAGTTCTCTGCTATTGAATAAACAAGGCCTGCGACGATATCCTCTTGTTTTACATCTTGCTGTAGAGCATTTCTTAAATCAGTATTGATGAAAGCAGCACATCTTTCCCCAAATATAAATGGGTTTAAGCTTTTCAAAGCGATTGTGCTAATATCTTCCACATGTATACCCATATCTACTGAAGCAGATTCCTCAAGAAAACTACCAGTTCCCGCAGAACAACCTTCATTCATCGCATAATCAATAGGTACTCCTTCTAAAAATGATATAAACTTGGAATCTTGACCTCCAATTTCAAATACAGTATCAACATTTGGTAGTTCCTTAACTGCAGATCTAGCATGTGCTAATATCTCATTAAAACTGCGACAATTATCCAAATAGACTGACACCATTTCTCTTGCTGAACCAGTGACACCACATTGAATTACCTCAATATGTTTATGTCCTATTTGTTCAATGAGTGTATTAAGACATTGTTTAGTTGCATTTACAGGATTGCCCAAAGTTCTTAAATAAACACTGGCTCCTACTGAATCATCAGAAACATTAAATAAGACTGCTTTAGTGGTTGTTGAACCTGCATCTATCCCTAGGATATATGAGTCTCCAGTGAATATATTTCCTTTAGTATTTAAATTAACATTGTAATCTAAGAGGACTTCGGCGTCCTTAAGAGGGCTATGACTATCAAATACCGTATTTGATTTTTTGAACCATTTATCATAAGTGGGGAGATTTTCTTGAAGTTCAGTGGCATACAGAGAAGCTCCAAAAACTTCAAGATAAGGACTCTCTGGTAAAACTTTGATTTCAGAATCTTTAAGAAAATTTTGGAGATTTTCAATGAAAACTTGGTTTAATGTAACGCCTCCACATATTACAATTAAATGTGTTGCCCATTGTGCTGATTCAATCATTTCACTAACCTTCCTTGCCAAATCGCGAATTAATGTTTTTGCTATATCAGCTGGTATACATTCTCCTTTATTTAACTTATGGGTAGCATCGCTTTTTGCGCACACCGAGCATCGAAAAGAAATGGGGGTAAACTCTCCATCTTTACTCGCTTTTATTCCTTCCTCAACAGTCATTCCCATTCTTTGGAGTTGTTGAACAATGAATTCACCTGTACCGGCGGCACATTTAGATGTCGATATTATATTTTTTATTAAACCATCCTTCATAGGATAAACACTAAATGTCTCACCTCCAAGAGAAACCAGAATATCAGGCGTTAAATCATAAAATGATAATGCTTTTTCGAGACACTCAACTTCAGAATAATATGGTAAATTAAGAACACTCTTAGTTGCATTACCAGTAATTACAATTGTAGAATTTCCATTAGATTTATACCGTTCAAAAATTTCAAGTAATTTTTCTTTTGCGTATCCTTCATGGCGAACTATCTCATTGGCTAGTATGCTATCTTCTGTCCGTCGAACCCACTTTACCGATACTGCCCCAATTTCTATACCTTCAAAATATTGGGGTTTAAGTCGATTTATTGCATTAACAGTTTTATTTACCATTATATATCAGAATTAAGAGGAATTTGTTTAGTTAAATGTCTTTTATATTAAATAATCATAAAAAATTATCAATTAATATTTAAATTTTTTACAACAAAAACTAAGATTATTTATATTATTCTATAAATCTTATTAATTTTGGAATTGTATATCTCTGCTATAGCAGAACCGAAATTTTTTAGGGTTAATGAATTTAATTTAAAAATAATTATTAAAAAACCTATGTATTTTTAATAAAAAAAACCACTCAACCATACTCAATATAAGGATTTAGATATAGATTAGTTTCAAATTTAATAGAAAATATTATTCAGAGTTTCAAATTTCTACTTTTCTTAGACAGTACTGTAAATTTTATAAAAATTAAATCGTTTTATAAAAAGTTAGCAAGTAAGAAAAGAATTCCAGATGTAAATTTAATAATAGGACAACCCTTAAGGTGAATAAAAATGATTTTCTTCATATTAGGTCGGAGGGTCAAGTCACTAATCCTTAAATTTAAAACAGTCATCAATGATAATATTGCCATAATTAAAAGTAGTACGAAAGATGCTCCTAACACTACTTTGGAAACGAAATCTTCAGTTAATCCCGAAAAAGTTATTATTAATACTAATATACCTATAAAATAGAGAGTTAATCCCTCTACAATCCATTCCATAAAGGTAACTTTCTTATTCCCTTCACTCATGTTAGTAAAGCCATTAATAACTGATTTAGTTAACAAGATATGTATGCTTCCACAACTTATAATGAGGATTGCACCAAGTGATAATAAAATATCACGAACCATAATCTAATCTCTTTTGGAATTTTCCTTATTTATACAAATTTAATTTGAGAAAATGTTACTCTCTTATCCGTCTCAATTCAATTGTCACGGCATTAGCACTATCAGGGCATTCAAGCGACATAACATCAGGATCTTCAACCCAAGTAGAAGGATAACTCCCTCCAAACTGAAGAATCATAATATTAGGAAAAATTCTATGATAGAAAAATCCACACAACCCTGCTGTGTCATGACCATCTATTTCCATTGTATCTCCTACTTTATGACCATGGTTGCAAGTTCCTTTTACATCCTTTATAGTACCAGTAATTTTATATCCGACCATATTTTTCTACCTCTCTACAATCTAGTTTTAAATAATTTTAGGTTTAATTATATTTAGAGTTATTTAACAATTCATTTAAATTAGATAATATGATGTATAAATTAAAGCGATTTTTATGCTAAACTTAAAAGAATTAGGACAACCTTATGAGTTTTGGGAGTATTTTGACAAAATTTCCAAAATTCCAAGATGTAGCAGGGAGGAAGATAAGATTAGGAATTTTATCAAGTTAGAAGCGGAAAAATTTGGGTTTGAAACCAAAATTGATGGTATCGGTAATATTGCTGTAAAAATTCCTGTTCCAGATCAAAAATTTAAATGTGTGTTACAGTGCCACATGGATATGGTCTGTGAGAAAAATGAAGGAGTGGAACATGATTTTTCAAAGGATCCATTAAAACTCAAGCTTATTGATATTGAAGGTGAGAAATGGATAACAGCAGATGGTACTACTCTTGGGGCTGATAACGGCGTAGGGATATGTTATTTACTACTACTCATGAAAAAAATCTACGATAATGATTTAAAATTCAATTCGTTAGGATTAGACTTATTATTTACTGTTCGTGAGGAATACGATATGGGTGGAGCTAAAAATATCGATTCAGAGCTTGTTGATGGAAAGTATTTAATAAATCTTGATTCTGGTCATAAATCAATAACAATTGGTTGTACTGGAGGGATAGGATATCAAACTCGAATTAAAAAGGAATCCATCTTTATAGAAAGAGACAAATTGAAGATGAAACCATATAAAATCTTCATTTCGGGATTAGTTGGGGGACATTCTGGAACTTGTAATAAGGGTCAGGCGCACGCAATTAAATTATTGAGTCAAATTCTATGGAAATTGAATAAAAAGTATAATTTCCATCTTAACTACATAAATGGTGGTGGTGCTGCCAATGCAATACCACGAGAAGCATATTCTATAATCTTTTTTAAAGAGAACCTATTTTCAGAAATTAAATCATTTGTATTTGATATATTTGATGAGTTGAAAATTCAGTTTGAGGGGATCGAAGAAAATATGACTATTACACTCGAACATATTGATGACTTTTCGAATAATGAAGCTTTATCTAAAAATGTTCAAGATAAACTATTAGACCTCTTATATTCTCTACCAAATGGACCCATAACTATGCATCCTACAACAAAAGATCTCATGTTTACTTCAACCAATTTAGGTAAAATTAGAACTAGAGAAGATCATGTAAAGCTTAGATGGCTTCACCGCAGTTTATCTAAGTATCATAATAGAGCCATTTGTGAAAGAATCACTACCTTATTAGAATTATCTGGATTAAATAGGAAAAATGAATATCGGGGAAGTTATCCTCCTTGGGAGCCAAACCTTAATTCCAAACTATTGAAAATAGCACAAGATGCTTATAAGGAGTTATTTGATGAAGAAATACCGAACAAAATTACCCATGGTGGGCTCGAAACTACACTTTTGATAGATAAAATCCCTGGTATTGATGCTATTGCGTTTGGTGCTCGCAGTAAAGGCCTCCACTCGCCAGATGAGCGTTTGGCAGTTAAATCTGTTGGAAGAACATGGAATTTTCTTACCCATTTACTCAAAAAATTAAGTGATTCTAGGTGATTATTATAGAAGATTATACTAAAATTGCCATTATCTCAGATATACACGCAAATAAATATGCTTTAAACAGATTTCTACAATATAATGATGATGAGTTTAGCGCAGATGTAATTTTGAACCTGGGAGATGCAGTTAGCATTGGACCCCATCCAAAAGAGGTTGTACAATTAATTTTATCTAATGATCGCTTCATGAACATCGCAGGAAATAATGAATTGATAGCGTTAGGCCAGAGAAAAAATGAATGGCATAGAGGAACCGGAGTACACCGTGAATGGGTTGCCAACCAACTGGGTAAGGAATTACTCGATAAAATTGATAAATTACCAACATTCCAAAATTTAACTATTCAGAACAAAAAGATTTTAATGATACATTCACACTTCTATGATATTCCGGGGAGAACAATTCAAGATAATATTCTATTATATCAAGGAAAATCTATGGAAGAATTTATAAATGACTATCCCACGGATGTAGATATTGTATTAGTAGGCCACTCTCATGAACAATTATACCTCGGAACAAAACAGAAAATCATAATAAATCCTGGTTCGATTAGTATAACATGGAAACCTGAAATTTCTTTTTGTACATTGGAGCTGGATAATATAAAAATGAATATAAATTTCAAAAATATTGCATACGATGCATCAGGATTACTAAAAGATTATGAAGAACGAAAAGTCGCAGGGAGAGAATTTTTAGTGAAATATTTTTACCCTTTTCTATGAATATTCCGAAAATTTATCCAAGCTTGCGAATTACTGCCGTTGATGTATTTCCGCAGTATTTTGCAATTCTCTCAAAAAATTCCATAGTTTTTTAGTAAACCAATAAATTTAAATTTATAAAACCTAATTATGGTTTAGATATATTAACCTAGTTACAAGATCATGTCAGAAGAAGAATTTGACCCAGAATTGATAAAAGAAGTCGAAGCGCGAATGAAGTGGGTAATGCATTCAAACAAAAAAATTCTTTACCAAGATTATACGAATCTTAACGGTGATAAAATTGCAGAATTAATTCCCATATTCACGTATTTAGAATTACAGTATAAGGAAATAGATAGACTACAATTGCTTAATTTTACGAATAGCTACGCGACTAAACCAGCACTTAACGCTTTAAGTGAGGCAGCCCGCGTAACTAAACATTTATACACCAAAACTGCGGTTTTAGGAATAACAGGAATGAAAAAGATTTTATTAAACATGTTAAATAGAATTACCTCAATTGGAGCAAAGGCTTTTGCAACCGAAGAAAAAGCAAAAAATTGGTTGATTAGTTAAAACTTAGATCTCCAAATCATATTATTTTATTTAATTAAAGACTCTTCAAGGTGTAATTTCCCGATTAAGCTTAGCAAAAGAGATTATTGGTGATAGTTTTATATTTTTTCTTACTAGAGTAGGTCTGAATAGTATGATGTGTTCAATGGCGGAATTAAAATTATGGATCATCAAAAGGAATAATTTTTATATTATTAGATCAAGCGATAAGTTCTAATTTATTAATATCTTTATTAGATCACAAATTTAAAGAATGGAATAAAAAATGGTTGAAAAAGCAAAATTAATCAATGATTTAGTAAATAAATTAGAAGGTTTAGATTTAATTTTAATTGAATCTTTTGCGAAATTAGCAGACGAATTAAGTGAGTTTCAAGATAAGGTTAGTAATGAAGCATATCTCGAGACATCTAGGAAAAGGATAACATCAGGGATTAATAAATTAGGAAGAAAAATAAGGAAATTGAAAGCTAAGGCACCAAAAATTTCCATAGAGAAAAGAGTAAATGTCAGAAAATAAATTAATCTTTTTTAACTTTTTTTGAATTAATTAATAATATCCTTTCGGATTGTATTTTTTAAGGTATTCAATTTGAGATTATGAAAAATCTAGCACTGATTTTTTCTTTTTTAAGAATCAACAAAATTACATATCACGGACTATAAAACCAAAATTCCTAAATTTCTAGTATTTCTTCTTCAGAGATATTTAATTCTCCCTTTATTTCATCGATTTGAATGTTTTTTATTGCTTGAAGATACATATCAAATTCATTTCTTAATTCTTCAAAGTATTGATTTAATATGTTTTCCAAATCATTCTGTTTGGATTTTTCCAATGTAATCACAGAAATAAGTTAATTAAAAGATTTTAATCTATAGGTAATATCTATTTATGCTCCCTTTTAAATAAAAGTTAGAGAAAATTTATAAGGATTTTACATCATTTAATTTTTAAACTTTGACAAGAATTAAATAGATCTTGAATAGTTAAATCAATAAAAAAATTATTATTTTACTTAATTAAAAACTCTTCATAGGTGTAATCTTCTGAGCATCCATAGCTAATTTCTTTTTCTTCCTACGAACCATCTCAATAAATGCTTCTATTCGAGTAAGCATTCCTGCATCTGCTGAATGTTCATCCATAGTTATTTCTAGAAAAGGTAATCTCACAACTTTCATATCTCGCATTATTAACTCAGAGATAAGGCTATCCGGACCACAAGCAAAACTAACCAAAAAAATTACTCCATCAATTTCATTTCGTCCTTTTGTTAAAAAATAGCGAATTGCTTGCATTATTTCTTCTTCATGTCTCCAGTAGTTACGTAGGCGTTTGTTTATAATTACAGGATCTTTGAAAACGGACTCCGGTAAATTTTCTATCGTAAATACTTTAACACCATGAGCTTTAAGTTTTTTCTGAAAATCTAAATTGATAAAAGTATCAAAAATATTATAGCTATGACCGAGAAGTAAAAAATTAAGATCACCTTCATCTTTTCTCTTAAGTAAAGTGAAGGGACGGTTTCGCTCTACAAGTCTTAACGCATGATTGACAGATGCTCCATCCCTTAAAAATTTATGATACTCCTCAAAGTATTTTTGAGCTTCTTTATATGCGTTGAGTGCTTGATTTTGCGTTTTTCCGAGTTCTTTTCCCAGTTCAATTACTGAAGTTGCTATGGGGAATTCTTTTACGTTCACTTCGAAATTAAGGATTTTTGGTATGTTTGGAAGAATTTTAATAATATCTGGAAGTGATAAAAACTTTGGACAGAAAAAGGCTTCTTTCACCTCTGCGACATACCGAGGAACAAAAATATAGTCTAAATCTGGATGATCTTGTACTAGTTTCAGAAGTTGACCATAGTAAATCTTTACTGGAATACATAGTTCTCCAAAGCCATGTGATACTCCTTCCTCTACAATTTTTTTATTTGTTGGAGGACTAAGGATGATTTCAACATTTAATTCCTCAAGAAGTTTCTTCCAAAATGGAAAATATCGATAAAAATGAAGTGCTCTAGGAATACCTACTTTAATTTTTTTCTTACTTGTTTGTTCACTTATTTCCATTTATCTTATTCCCCAAAAACTCAAACATTAGAGTAGTATAATATTTGTTAATACAACTTAATTAAATTTTTTTTTTATTTTACTATGTGTCGTTTGATAAGTTAAGTACAAGATTATAATTTAATAATTTAGAAATAGTGTTTAAACCATATATTTTAAGCCAATAATATCAAATATCCTTGCAAAATCTTGTTCGTCTTTTGTATAGACTTCTATAATTCCATGAGCTAGTGCAATTCCAGCTATTTGGCAGTCCTTTTCATTAATTGTAATTCCCTTTCCTTGTGATTGCGCATAAATATCTCCTGCTTTTTCAGCAGATTCTCTAGTAAAATTGAGTATTCCACACTTTAAAAGGAATTTATCATAAGTTGCTAATAATTCTGGTACTTTAGAGGGTCTACCATCTTTTAAATATAGATTTGCAACGATTCCTGTATATATCTCATAAATAGAAATTGTTGATGTAAAAATAGGAACTTTATTTTTAATAAATTCCTGTATTTTTTCGACAATTAATTTGTCTTCTTTTAAGAAACCAATTATGATATTAGAATCTATTAAAACAGCCATTTTATATCAGTTTAATATCATTTTCTTCTTCATGAATTTTTTTTACGACTTTTTCAACTATATCTATTGCCGGCTCCACATCACTGATTTTTTTCCATGATCCTGCTAAATCTAGAATATCTGCGTTTGAATCTAGTAATCTTTTAATCGTTTCTGAAAAACTTTCATTCTTTAATCGATAGCTATCAAGCTGATTATAAACTTCTTCTTTTATTGAAATTGGACGTGAAGGCATTTTTACTCACTAGATATATATATACATATGATCATTCAAATATTTTAATAAAGGCTAAACCAATAAAATTAGAATTTTACTATAAACTACACATTTCATAATTAAGAAGGAAAATTAGATTATGTTAGCCAGGTCTTACCATTTGGATTAATTAGATTAAAAAAATTCCAAATTTTTCTCTCAAGATGTAATTTGTTCGCTTGAGGGCATCTGATTCAATCCTCGCAATCTTCACGCATCTGGACTATCATATAAGAGTAAGTCCTTGATTTGGGCCATCATATTAGTAGTAAGTCGTTTAAGTTCATCATAGTCTGGCATGGGTTTGCCCCAATATTGCTTATGCCCCATAAATGCCGGACCTGCTTTTAAAATACAGCCGTTATAAAAGTTTAGCATCTTAGCTCTTTTTGGAAAAGTATTCTCACTGCCCGTTATCCCGATGGGGATTATAGGTACCTGCCTTTCAATAGCTAATCTCATGGGGCCAGTGTGACCCTCTAAAAGTTGACCTTCTCCCTGATTTGTTGTTCCCTCCGGATAGGTGATTACCACTTCTCCCCGAGTAAGAAGCTCGCCTGCATAATTAAAAGCATCTACATCATGTTCCCCTCTTTTTAATGGAAAAGCGTGATGGTTCCGTACCCATGCATTAACGAGTGGAACTTTAAATAAGGATTGTTTTGCCAATTGATAAGCTATCCGTCTTGGGGGGTGGTGAATTATACTTGCTGCTAGAATGAGTAC
>CAZRBD010000014.1:0-14078 GCA_964598265.1 uncultured archaeon | reverse complement strand
GAATTATGACTTGGACAGATAAGGGTACCGCCTTCTTTAGGAATGTATTTATCAAAATCAATCACTTTATATGGCATCATAAGATCCGACCAATTGCAAACTAACTCCCCTGAGAATGCTTGTACTGGTGCTTGAAAAAGTTCCCGTACTCCAAATTCTTCTAAGCTCCTTAAAACGGCATACCATACATCATCAACAAGCTTTACAACTCCTTTCACTTGGTCTTTCAGATATTTCATGAAGTTAAATTTAGGTTTCTTTTCTACACTTTCCGGGGAACCAATAGACAATTCTTCTATATCTTCCTTTCCATAAACATCTTCTCGTAATTCCCAGATAGTATTCCTTAATTCATCCGTAAGCCTTTTAATGTCTTGATATGATACTGAGTCAAAATTATAATCGTTATAATAGATTGGATCACCAACACGGACAGTCACTTGAGTTGGTTTCATCACTAAATTTCCCTTTTTTAAGGCGTTCCTACTTCCAACAATTCCCATAGGGATTATTGGTACTTGCATTTCAATTGCAAGTCTTACTGCACCGGTTTTAAACTCTCCCAATTCTCCATCTCGAGATCGTGTACCCTCAGGGAATATTCCAACACACTCACCCCCACGCAAAATTCCTTTAGCTTTTTCCCAACCTCTTTCCGGATTTTCACGATCAATTTTGAAAGCTCCAAGGTTGTTAAAGACGGTCTTCACTAAAGGTGTTATAAAATTATCTAGTTTACTCATATAGCGGATTCGTCGATGGCATGATGCACCATAGAAAAACGGGTCCAAATGCGATTCGTGCGAACCTACGAGGATTGCAGCAGTATATTCAGGGAACATATTTCCTTTTGGATATATAGTTTTGAAATTCCATAACGTTCGAGCTGCCCATTTGATGTAGACATAAGCCGCCCACCATTGAAGTCTTCCTTCTATTTTTTTCAGATCTAAACGTTTGATGATATACCGCCATAAATCATTTAAAGGATCGATTGGGTTATATTTCAGAATCTTATAAGTCCATTTTTGGTGACTTTTATCGTACTTAAGTTCTTTTTGCATCTTTTCTTCGGTCGACTTCTTAAGTTCCATTTCTTCTGCAATCTGATATCCTTTTTTTTCTAATACCATATTAAATACCTTTTATTAGCTAGAAATTAAGTTAAATTAATAATTCGAATTATAATTTTTTTTAGTTATTAAAAATGGGTGTATTTTTTAATAAAATTCCATTTTTCGTAATGTTTATTATCTTTAGTTAAAGACTCATTTATATAAAAAATTTATCATACCACAAAAAGTATGATATGTCAACTTCTCCCACATAATAAGTATCAAAGAACAACAAAGAAAAGGAGTTGCAATAAATTTTAAGTAAACTATCAGATCAAATAGAAAAAGTATGATAACTTCAAGGGTAGAATCTCTTGTGATCTTGAAAAAATATTATATCTGTAGTTAAGAATGTATTAATTCCTATCAATAAGAGCTTGTAACTCATTTAATGAATCAACAACAAGATCTGCCCAATTTTCAACTAAATTTTCTTTTCAGTTGATTTCTCTAAGTCTGTTTCTTCTTTAATTTCATATATAATTATCACGATGCTTAAAGTTAAAATTTTTATGTTCTCTAGTACAAAAGAATTGATTTTGAATTTGAATGTATTTTTCCTATCAAAATCAATTCCCTCAGACTTCTTCTGCTTCTCACTATTATTCCAATTGATAGTTGTCCCAATATCGTATTTGTCAGAATTCTTGCATATAGGAATCCCAAGATTATGTCACCCATTATATTTTATTTCCAAATATAAATTAAAAGCTTGGTATCCAATAGAAGAATAATTCAATGATAATTTTACTTTCTTTCTTTCTCTACAATATTCCCCCCTTGTGCCCTCCTAATTACTCGGGGAAAAAAATTATTTTAAATTAGAAATTTTATTTTAAGAAATTTGAAACACACTATATTTTTATTAATCAGTTACTTCTATTAAAATGAAGATATGACTAAAAATATTGATTTACATACCCACCTTATATTGAAGATATTAAATGGGTTAAATTCTAAACCGATAGATGGAAAAATAAAATTCCAAAAGATAACTTTCTTAGTTTTAAGGAATTTTAAAGAGAGATTTGAGTTTTTTGATTTCAAACCTCATAAATTTGGGCCTTATAGTGAATCTTTGGATTATGCTTTAGAAGAAATTAAAAACAAGGAAGAAGCACGAATAGAGAAAGATACCATAAAAATTACCGAAAATGGGAAAAAAAAATTAAATGAATTAGAATCAATTACAGAATTAAGCGAGAAAGAGAAGAAAAATAAGGAATTAATCGAAAAAGCAATTGAAAATATAAAGGAAGACTTTATCAATTTCACCAGCAATGAGATGTTAGCTTTTATTTATAAGAGTTATCCTGACTACATAAGTGATTCTATTGTTGCCGATAAAATAGATTATGAGAAATTATTTCTTGAATTATATGATAAAGGCGAGTTAGGAATATCAAAAATCGCTGAATTAATGAGTTGGGAGTTTCAAGAAGCATACAATTTTATAAAAAAGAATACTAAATTGCAAATCTTATGACTGTAACAAAACTCTTTGATACAGTCGTTTTAATAAATATTCTTCAAGATATAGATTTTGAAGAGATTTTAATCAACTGGGGTGTAAATCCGAGCTATGACCAATGGACTTCTTATGAGATAAATTTAGAAGTTCAGAAGAAAGCGAGAATAAAGCTTGATAAATTGATTACTGATAATGTTATAAAAATCCTCAATAAAGCTCCTCAGAGTAATCTTAAACAAATCCAAGGATTTAACCCTAAATTATCAATAGCTGACTGTTCTCTAATATATCACTATAAAAGGACACAAAATGCTATATGTTTAACAAATGATTTACACCTTAGAAAATATTTTACTAAAAACAATTTTAGGTTATCAGGGACTAATGGGATTTATTTAAAATTACTAAAAGAGGGTAATTTTCCCAAAGATATCATTGAAGAAAAATTTAAAAACTTAAAAAACAACTCTCGGGTGTTTCCGCAACCTAAAACTAATAGCTAAAAATCATAAAGAGATTTGGTTTTTATAAAATTATCTAACCAATTTACCTTATTTCTTATCTGGTCTTTTATACCGATTTTACTCATTAAAATCTTAAGTATAGGCTCATTATTTTTAATCTTCTGATGTAAGCTATTCATTTCCATGTTTAAATTAGCATAATTGAATTTCTTTTGAAAAATATTTCTTTTTATGTATGTTGCAGTGGTGAAGTTTTGAAAACTTGGTTGGATTAACGGATTTGGAAAAATTTTATTGAATTCAGCTCTTTCAGAAATCCTATGGTAATTATACTCATCCGTATTTAACAAATTAGTGTTTACTTTAGTAATGGTTTTAGCTGGTCTTTTTAATTTTTTCTTTTTTGGTGTTTTTGTTGTAGTACGTCCTCCTGATAAATGATTAATACCTAAGATATCTGTTCCAACTGAGGGAATTAATAGATCTTCTGCAGGAAAAGGATTATTTCTATTTCTGTTTGACGGAAGTCTTAAATTTATTACATATTTAATAGTTTCTTCTAATTTTGTGTTATCAATATCAAAAAGGGTTCTAAAGACTTGCGAATAATGAGGATAATACGCACTTAAACTAGATCCATTAAAATCAAAACAAATCATCATTAAATCTAAGGAGACAAACTTTTCAACAATTTTACGAATAAAACCTTGAGGTATGGGAGGAATTATACCCATTATAGGTTTGTTATTTAAAGTGTCGGCGATTTTATGACATTTATCAATGAAAACTAAATAATCTTGTAAGATTGAATTGTTATTAACTACGTCTCTAACACCGTGAATGATTGGAAAAGTTACAACATCAGTATATAAATAACTAGCATCTATCATAAATTCAAGCAGTTTATTATCAAAAATTTTAAAGGGGTTTCCCTTAATGTTCTTGTAGGAAGTTAAAAAGATTTTGGGTTTGTTTTTGACATCTCTAGTATTTTTATTTCGAAATCGATTTATTATTTTATCCCCAACTTCATTATCAATAGGGGCATTTAATACATCATTTATATTAAAAGTGGTCCAAAATTCATACATTTCATTAGGAAGAGAGGAAGGCATCGTCTCTTGAGAGATAGTAGGGTTTTTCACAGGAAACGGAGTCTGAAATCTATGATTATTAATCTCTATTTCCTTTGCAAAGGAATAGATTTCATTATCTTTAGAAACACTTTTTATTCTTATGGTCATTTAATTCTACTTTATTGATTTTATATATTTAAAGCTAATAAATATCACAATGCTATGTGAAAAACCTTTAAGTTTTATAATTGAGATTAATTGTTTTATGAATTTAATTTGTATGATGTTTGATATAAGTTTGTTGTTTTTAAAAAAAAGTGATCCTCTTTATTTTATGTTGAGTCTAATTTTTTAGAAAAAAGCACTCACACTTTCTAAATCATACTTTATCTCCCAATAAGAACAATGAAGAATTGACTAACATTAATTTGAGTTTTCTTTCCAACTTTTACTATAATCGTGTTTATATAAAAAATTATCGATATCAGATCAAAGAGGAAAAGTGAGATAACTTCAAAGGTAGAGTCTCCCGTGATCTTGTAAAGACAGTAATTTTGAGGTTAAGAATGTATTAATTCCCATCAATAAAAGCTTGTAACTCATTTAATGAATCAAGGACAAGATCCGCCTGATTTCCAGCCAAGATTTCCTTCGTCGAAATCCCACTTGCTACTCCGATAGTCCAAAATCCTGCTTCTCGTCCAGCTATAATGTCAGATGGCATATCACCAATCATAAGAAATTCATCTCTGTGTCTCTTTTTATAGTATTCAAGAGGGGGTTGGAGTGCCATGGGATCTGGCTTTTGAACAGGGATTTTATCGCGGCCATATACACCTTTAAAAAATCCCTCAATTCCCTCATTTTCAAGGTGTTCAATAATAGTTTCCGTTTTATTATGCGATACAATAAATAAATCGTACGATTTTCTCAATTTATCTAATAAGTATTTTACTCCGGGGAAAAATTGAGCTTCTTTTGAATATTCTAAATATTTCGTAAAAATTTTTATTGCTATACGTAGTTTCTTGAAATATGTCATATCTTTAAGAGTTGTGATCTGTTTGAATATTTCATATGATTCAAGCAATACTTTAGGTAGGGGATATCCTTGAATAACTTCAAGCAGAGCACCAACTTCTTGGATTGATGTCTCCATGTCAATGTTAGCGTTTTTCGCCATCAATATTTCCTCAATTGATTTTTCTAAGATCCCTCTTATATCAAGTAGCGTTCCATCAAAGTCAAATATTATCGCTCGGAGAGAACCAGTTTGAAGACGTTCAATTAATTTCTTACGGTTGCTCATTATCGATCATAATAAGTTTTACTTAATACAAATAGTTGTGAAAATATTATAAAATTTGGCTAAGAGGGTTCTCAAATGTTTCAAATTATTTTTAAGTTTTTAATTAAAATGATTATAGCACCGAGAATCCGTTCAAATCATTTATGGTATAATGAAACATTTCCTGATTATCCAAAAAGTCGGAAAGCTCTTATTCTTTTCATTTTCTAGCAGTTTTTTTTAGTTCTAATCATTATATTTTAGAATGAGATTTTATATATATTCGATGACGTGAATCTACTAATTGTAATTTCCCCCAGGAATCAAACAAAGTTTCTGTCTTCCCTAAAATTAAAATTCCATTTTCAACTAAACGATCTTCAAGAATCTTCAGAAATTTATGACGATTAACATGGTTAAAATAAATTAGAAGATATCTACATAAGATTATATCATATCTATACGGCAATTTATGACCTTCTGTAACATCTTCCTCAACAAATTCAATTTTATTCTTAAGTTGTTCTTTTATCACATTATTATGTCCAAAATGTGTTTTCTCTCTTGTAAAATATTTTTTTTCGTAATAATCTGAGATTTCTTTCATTGAATCATTTTTATAGACTCCTATTTTCGCTTTAGCAATAGCTTCATGGGCAATATCGGATGCAACAATTCTATATTTTGGGAAAAGTGGCACTTGACTCTGAAGATTATCTAATATCATCGCCAACGAATACGGTTCTTCTCCAGTGGCACATGGACAGGACCATATATTAATACAATTTCTCTCACTTCTTGGTTTCTTCATTTTTTGATAATATGAGAGTTGATTTAAAAAAACAAAAATATCAATATAGAATCGTGCTGGTCTGTCTTTGTAATTTGACATCTTCGCTAAATTCTTAGCTGCATTTTTTTTTGTACGAAATTTAGCCAACTTTGAGGGATCTGGCCTTATATTACTTTTTATATTCTGTCTCTTGACTTTTAATCCATGTATAAATAAATCTTGAATTGTTTCGAAAACATCATAATCTCTAAAGAAAAAAGTATAATTTACAGTAAATCCATCCACAAATTTTTTAACTTCTCCACTACTAGACGAGATGTAACGAAAATAATCATCAAAAGTCTTGGCTGGTACTCTAATCATCCTGGATTTTATTCGTTTTTCTATAAAACTCTTATTATAATACTCAAAGTTCAATCCAGTTTTCGCCCTTAATAAACTGATTAATGCGTTGTACGCTCCATCATCGACAGGAATATTTTCGAAAGCATTCACTTTATTGTTTCCGGTTTAAAGAGCAATTTTCTGAGGTCAATTAAACAGTTCTTTTCTAGTTTTACACTTCATTAATAAGACTTTTTAAATTTATATCTTAGTAAACAGAAAAAAAATAATTAATCGAATATGAATATCAATTAATGAACTAAAGGTATATTTTTATAATGGCTTTGGAGTTTTTTCAAGTAATAATTTTAATCGTTGTAGGTGGGTTAGTAGGAATCAGCATAAGTTTTATTGGGCAGACAGGTCAAGGAATTGTTCTTCCGATTATACTATTATTAACCGGCGATGTTTTACTAGCAATTGCAATAAACTTGTTAAATGATGTGATTACATCAGCTGCTGTTTCAATAGGGTATCTTAGAAAAAAGAAATTCGCAATTAGAATAGATATCTTTATAGTAATAGTGGTAGCCATAATGACCTCATTTTTAGGTGTGTATGTTTTAATGACCACAGCATTAGGCTCCATTTTTGGATGGTTTATTCCTGCTTTAATTATGGTTTTAGGACTCCTCTTTCTTAAGAGGGGTTTTCCTACGCATGAATCTGTAAAAAATATGATTCAGAATTTAGCACGTAAAACCGTAAAGACAGAAAAAGATGAAAAAGGAATCAGTGAATTAAATAAAAAGGTTGAAGAACAGTTAATTACTGAGACAAATTTTATTGAAGGATTCATATCACGGGGATCACGAATGTTTTATATTTTAGCTTTAGGGTTTGGAGTCCTTATTGGATTAAACTCAGGGTTATTTGGAGCAAGTTCAGGCCTCATTTTTGTATTAGCATTAGTGATACTTTATGGTTACCCTCTTAAAAAAGGAGTTGGTACCGCTCTAATCTTGAGTATTGTAATAGGTTCTTGCACTTTCTTATTTTATCAAATTTTAGGTCTTACAATTAAAGGGCAGTTATTCCTTAATTTCGAACTGTCACTCTATCTTGCTCTCGGTTCGATCATTTCTGGAATTATAATGTCGACATATGTTCAAAAACTATCTGCAAAAACGATGGGGCGGGCTGTTGGGTTTATTATCTTTATATTAGCGAGTTTATCATTAGTTTTTTTCTTTATAACGTAAACTCTAAATAAAAAGGGAAAAATAATTGGATTTTTAGTAACAATTTAATTCAGTAATTTTATATGCAGAAAGGAACAAATCAGTTCAATATCAAAATTTTTTAGTTTTTCCTAATAATATAAAATTACTTAATCAGATTAAAAGAGGTAAGAAGGTTGCCAGAGCTTGGTCATTTAATAATCGCTTTTAGTATAATTATCCCAATAATATATTTTTCGGGAAATAAATTCAATTATAAAGTTGCTGCGATATTCATCATTGGAAATTGGATTGGTCCTGACTCCACACAAACATTTAGCTTTTTACCTATTGATTTTCATTACATGATCCCATATCTTATATGGGCAGTACCACTTGCACTATTCTTTTCTTATTTTTCACGGTTTTCAGTCAAACGCAGTGATCGATTTTTCAAATTAGTAGATGATGGTAAGAGAGATATTACATGGAGAAATTCTTATTTGCTGTTAGTTTCAAGTGGATTGATCCATACGATATCTGATACATTATTTAGAAATAATTTAAAAATTAAATTTCTGGAAAATATATTCGAACCTACTCTTCCTGAAATTCATCGCTATGGCTTTATATTTGATTTAGATATTCCTATATTGCAAATGATTAGTTATGCCATTTTGATTACTGTCACTCTTTTAGCAGTATTTATTGTTGATAAGAGATTTAAGGACATTCTCGTTTTCTTCTTCACGTTCATCGGGGTTTCGGTTTTAATTGTTTTTATTTTTGGAGAGAGGGTAGTCGGTGGAGAATATGATGTAGGTGCTAGTTTTTTAGCAGTTCTATTCATATTTATTCCCTTAATGTTACTCTTTTATGTAGCCAAGGATGTGAATGAACATCCTACACTTTCATTAGAAGAACCCCGTATAAATCCTGAACTAGGATTAAAAATAGTTGCAGGTTTATCGGGAATCATCGCTCTGTTTTTCCTTTTAATAGGAATTTTAAGCATAACTTCACCAAGCATAATTCAAGAATTAATAGATTTTAGTGAATCAAGTTTCTTTATATTAGGCATTATATTCATAATTCTTGGAGGAATCACGACATTTGGCATTATTGGTTTATTTCTCAAAATAAACGCCTGCCGCTACGTTGTCATCTTTATGTGCATATTTATGACTCTTTTTGTTTATCCATTATTAATTGTGTTATATCTATGTCAAGATAATGTGAAAGCTCTTTTCTATAAGAGGAAAAAGGTTATACACTAAAAATAAAAATTTTGTTCAAAAAAAATCGTGAAGAAATTTAATAATAGGAAGTGATTCCTAAATAGATGCGTGTTCAGTGCGTTTTATTATTTCTTCTTGTAAATCAAGACCTAAATTATTGAAATAATCACTATAACCTGCAACTCGCACAGTTAAATTTCCATATTGTTCTGGATTTAACTGTGCTGCCTTTAAGGTGTCCGCTGAGACTACGTTAAACTGGATGTGATGACCATTCATTTCAAAATATGACCTAATTAAATGAGCTAATTTATTAATTTTATTATCATCAGAAAAGAAATGTGGAGTAAATTTTTGATTCAATAAGGTTCCCCCCGTCCGAAGATGATCAATTTTAGAAGCAGATTTAATTACTGCAGTCGGACCATTAATATCCATACCTTGAACTGGAGAAATACCCTCTGATAAAGGAGTATAAGCTTCACGTCCATCTGGAGTGGCTCCTGTTACTCGTCCGAAGTAAATATGAACCGTTGTGGGAAGTAAGTTGATACGATGAACACCACCTCTTGTATTAGGACGATTATTGATCGCATTATAAACTAATTCAAAAACTTGACCAGTTATTGAATCTGTATAATCATTATCATTCCCATATTTCGGAGTTTTATTGATTAACTTCTGGTGGATAATATCATATCCAATAAAATTTTTATCTAGAGTTTTAATTAAATCAACCATAGATATAGTTTTTTTATCATACACATTATATTTAATGGAAGATAGACAATCAGTTATACTACCCATACCTACTATTTGTATGTACGATGTGTTATATTTTGCCCCACCATCATTGTAATCCTTTCCATTTTTAATACAATAATCAATTAATATCGAAAGGAAAGGAGTTGGGTTATGTGCCCAAATACGTTCAATAATTTGATTTCCTTTTATTTTAATGTCTACAAAATGCTTAATTTGTTTAGAAAAGGCATTAAAAAACTCAATAAAATCCGAAAATTCAGTAGAATCCCCAGATTCAACCCCTATATGTTTTCCGGTTCGAGGATCGATACCGTTATGAAGTGTAATTTCAAGAATTTTAACTAAATTAAAATATCCTGTTAGAATATAGGCTTCTTTACCAAAGGCACCAGATTCAACGCACCCACTTGCTCCCCCATTACGGGCATCTACTATAGATTTACCTTGCCTTGATAACTCCTGAACTATTGCATCAGCATTGAAAATGGAAGGTTGTCCAAAACCAGTTTTAATAATATCGAGAGCTCGTTTTAAGAATTTATCTGGAGTCTTTATACTAATCTGAACATTGCTACTTGGTTGTAGAATCCTCATTTCTTCGATAATATCTAAGAGCATGTAGGACAATTCATTGACTCCATCAGAACCATCTTCCTTAAGTCCACCTAAATTAATATTGCAAAAATCTGTATATGTGTTACTTTCTTCGGCAGTTACACCCACTTTGGGAGGTGCTGGCTGATTATTGAATTTCACCCAAAAAGCTTGGAGTAATTCTATTGCTCCCTCCTTTGTTAAGATCCCATTTTCTAAATCCTTCTTATAGAATGGATATAAGTGTTGATCTAAACGTCCGGGGTTGAAAGAGTCCCAGGTATTAAATTCAGTTATAACACCTAAGTGAATGAACCAATAATGTTGGAGTGCTTCCCAAAATGTCCTTGGTGCTCGTGCAGGGATATGGGAACAGATTTCAAATATTTTTTCTAATTCCTTCTTTCTAATTGGATTAAATTCATTTGTAGCTAAGAGTTTTGCTTCTTGAGCATATCTTTCTGCAAAATTAATTAATGCATTAGCAGCAATATCCATAGCTCTTAATTCTTCTCTCTTGTTAAATGCTTCAGGATCTATGTAAAAGTCCAAGTTTTCAATACTTTCTTTAATTTCTTCCTTAAAATCCAAAAAACCATTATTCCATATCTTCTTGTCTCCAACTGTATGTCCTGGTGCTCTCTGTTCCATAAATTCTGTAAAAATTCCTGCTTCATATGCGTTAATCCATTCCTTATCAACTTGAGAAAAGATTTTATCGCGAATAGATCTTCCTTTCCAAAAAGGAATAATTACATCTTTTGTTTTTTGTATAGTCTCTTCAGAAACTTTAAAGGAAATTTTTTCTCGGGTATTTAAAATTTCTAAATCCCTCAAACTATGACAACATATTTCTGGATAAGTAGGTGTCGCTTTTGGTTTAGGACCACGTTCTCCAACAATTAATTCACCTTCATTGATGCATACCTTTTTATTTTCCATGAGATGCTTAAATGCTTTAGCTCTCGCAATGGGTGCTGAAAATTTATGGGCAGCACCATTCATATAAAATTCAGTTATTAAAAGAGCGCGTTCTAATGAAAGAGAGGGAATTGCTTGACGACTTTGAGTTCTAAGCTTTTTAATTCTCTCATTCATTATTAATAGCCTTCTATTGACACTTTAATTAAGATTAACACTCTTAAAAAATCATCACTTTATCTTAATAAAAATAAAAAAAAAAATATTCAAAGAAATATTTTATCATAACACCTTAAAAATTGTAAATAATAATATAAAAATGGGTGGCTTATGAGTGAGAAAATGAATGTATTGCTTATCATAACTGATCAGCAGAGATCAGATCATTTGAGTTGTGCTGGAAATCAAATTTTACGAACACCTAATATTGATAGTATAGGAGAAAGCGGAATAAGATTTACCAACTATTATTGTACTACTCCTATTTGTATGCCTAATAGAGCAAGTTTCTTTACAGGTACCTATCCAAGTGTTCATGGAACAAGATCAAATGGTATTAATTTAGATTCAACCATTCCAACAATTACAGAAGTACTTAAAAACCAAGGATACCATACAGCCTCGATGGGAAAATTACACTTCAATTTCTACGCCCCTTCATATAAAAAAAAAGTCAAATCTTTAGAAAATATACAAGATTGGTTTCTTGGAAAACTCAAACCTCCTTTTCCTACGCCTTATTACGGATTTGATGAGATTGCGTTAACTACCGGGCACGGGGATGTATGTTCGGGTACGTATGTGGACTGGTTAGAAGAAAAACATTATGAAAAGTTAGATTTTTTTAAAAACCGAATGAGAGCAATCTTCGATTATTATTATGAAACAGTCCTACCCGAGGAATTGTATCCTACAACTTATATAACAGAAAAAACGGTAGAATTTTTAAATAATTATTCCAAAGGAGATAATAAAGACAAACCATTTTTTTTACATTGTTCTTACAATGACCCTCATCACCCTGTTTGTCCTCCAGGTAGATATAAAGACATGTATAAACCTGAAGATATAGAGCTCCCCTCAAATTTTCACGATGGAAAGAAACTTCTCAAACATAAATTCTTAGGACAATATTTATCATCGAAATATACTCATCTTATGCCACAAAAAGTAGGTGAGGAAGTAGTTAAAACATTTATGGCTCTCACCTATGGCTCGATAACGATGATAGATGATGGAATAGGAAAAATTTTGAACACATTGGAGAAAACAGGAATGTCTGACAACACAATGGTAATTTTTACCAGTGACCACGGTGATTATTGTGGTTCTCATGGGCTTATTTTAAAAGGACCTGCTCACTTTAGAAGTGTTATTAATATGCCACTAATATGGAGGATCCCAGGTTTAACACAAACTTCAGTTTCAGGTTCACTAGTAAGTACAGTAGATATGCCTAAAACAATTTTAAAATTATTACATATTAAAGAGCGATATCATCCTGAACCGATGCAAGGGAAGGATATAACACCAATACTAAAAAATCCAGGTGAAAAGGTAAGAAAACAACTTTTAATTGAACATGACGAAGAACTCTCAAATGATATAGTTATGAGACTTAGGACTTTAATAACAGAAAACCATCGCCTCACACTTTATGATGGTTATGAAAACTATGGTGATATATTCGATTATAAAAGAGATCCTGATGAGGTTAATAATCTATGGGATATAGATAAAGAACTAAGAACTGAGCTCATTGAGAGACTGCTCAGAGAGATTATCTCTCTTAGACCTAGATTTCCAAAGAGAGAAGCATATAATTAATTTTATTCAATAAATTACAACCAAAATAGAACTTAATGCTATAATCAATTTTATTTAGGTTTCTCAAACCGCTTTCAACCTATTTTTTTTAAATTAATGGACTATAATATCTAAAGAGATTTTATATTAGAGTAATATATAATAATTTCAAAGCATCTATTTTTTAAACGACGGTCATTAAATCGTAAATTCTTGAGAGAAAGATAATGGAGTCTGTAATTTTTTTAATATTACATTTCATACTTTATGGACTTTCACCTCTAGTAATAGTAACGATTTTCAGAACTTACAAGTCAACTGCATTTTTTTATGCTTATTTTGGATTCTTATACGTCTTCACTCAATTATTTGCTGTTTTGTATTCAATCAAAATTTCAGAAGACCTCGTAATTACGGGAGGTAATATTGCGTACTCTTCTATGATCTTAATTACAATCTTTATTGGTATCGCCTCGCGAGATCCAACTGTAGTTAGAAATCTAACCAGTATTCAAATAATCTTTAACTTTTTTCTGATTTTATTGTATCAACTGCTAGTAGCTGTTTTAAACAATCCCACAACCATAAATATTTTTGCTATTCCTTCTGGGATCTTCGCTACTACAATTATTATTAACATTGTGAGTTCTCTCGTTTTTATAATAGAAGTTATTATAATGTTTTATGCGTTAGAAAAGGTCAAAGAACATATAAAAAATATCTTTTTAATTAGTTCAATTTTTGTAGTAGTCTACATAGGGATATTAATTTTGGATGGATTTTTATTTCCTTTCATCGTTTCTTTTTTTGAACCAGAATTTGGACAATATATTGTTGGTGGTGTTCAAGGAAAATTAAGCGAGGGCATAGGATTTACTACTTTCCTTCTTATGTTTATGATCATTCATAAAAGAAGTTTAAACTAATACATTAAAGAACCATTCTCGATAAGGATAATCATTCTTCCTATAAGAAAACGACTCAATAAAACATTACATAAGAT
>CAZRBD010000013.1:17521-42026 GCA_964598265.1 uncultured archaeon | reverse complement strand
ATGTTTTCTATTAATTATTTTAAATAATTAAAAAAACATAAAGATAGTTAACTAAATTTTTTTTAAGTTTAACAAAAAAATTTTAAATGTTTTTAAAGATTTATTAAATAACTAATTAATTGGAAAACCTTTAAAAATTTATTAAAATTGTTACTCGTGGCTTTCAATTAAGACGGAAAAAAAGGAGAAGTGGAACTGCTCCTATGCCAATGGGAGGCGCAGGACTAATGAGATTTTTTGCGGATAGTTCTGTTGGCTTTAAAATTGGTCCAATAAGTACTATTCTCTTAGCAATATCATTAATAGTAATAGTTATATTAGCACATCCCCCCTTAGAGATTTTCCGTTGGTTGTTTACTCCAGGTGGAGGATAATTTTCTTAGACCTTAACCTCACATTAAATACATCTCTAATGTTTATTTAATATGAAAATTTTAGAATTTCAAAATCTAATTAAAGAGCTCTACTTACACAAAGATAAGAGTAGAGGGCTCAATTCTACTTTCATATGGTTAATAGAAGAAATTGGAGAATTAGCCCGAATTCTAATTAAAGGAAAAATAGAAAGAAACAAAATTGAAGAAGAGTTGGCTGATATTGTTGCTTGGACATGCTCAATAGCTAATTTATTGGATATAAATTTAGAAAGTGCATTATCAAAAAAATATCCCAATTTCTGTATCAAGTGTAAATCTAATCCCTGCATCTGTTAATTTTTTTTTTGATTTTTATGAGACGGGGAATATATGAATTTTTAATTTTGTAGAAAAATCCTTCAGATAGTCAAAATTTCTAAAAAATATTATCAAATTGATTGTAAAATTTATAACAATAATTTTATTTTAGATCATACAATGAGCCTTTTCGGTAAAAGAATTTGGATAGATATTGAGCAACCAAAAACAGCTGTAATGTTTCAGTCTTTAATCAAAAAATTTGAAAAAGAAGGATCTGAACTATTTATAACTGCTCGAAACTATGATTCCACGTTTAAGATTTTAGACGATTCTATGGTGAAATACAAAAAGATTGGCAAACACGGTGGTGAGAAATTAGAGGATAAATTATATACATATATAGATCGCTTGAAACTACTCTTTCCTCTAATAAAAAAATATTCTCCAGATTATTTTGTTACTTTCTTATCAGTAGAAGGCACAAGAATCGCTTATGGGTTAAAAATACCATCAATTGGAATTAATGATGAGCCGAGGAATAAACCTGTATGTAAATTAATTCACCCTTTCATAGATAATGTAATAACTCCAGAATGTATTCCTAAAGAATGGTACATAGAACTTTATGCTGATGCAGAGAAAATAATAAGGTATAATGGTCTTGATGAAATTGCGTGGCTTTCTGAATACACTCCCAATGAAGAAATTCTTAGGAAATTTGATATAAAAAAGGGAGAATTCTTATTAATGAGAACAGAACCTACAAGTGCTTGTTATCTAATTGATAAACTTAAATCACACGAAACTATGATTGGTAACTTTTTCCCATCTATTTTTAGAGAATTTCCAAATTATACCTACTTTCTGCTTGTAAGGTCAAATATACAGAAACAATTTCTGCAGAGAAAATTAAAAACTTTTAGTATCGAGAAAAATGTTGTGATAACTCAATATTTGCCAAATCTTGTCGACTTTTGCTTTTTTGGTGCTATAATAATAAGTGGAGGTGGAACAATCGTTCGTGAATCAAGTTTATTAAATGTCCCTAGCATAGAGTTTTTTCCAGGTGATTCAGCACCACAAGAAAAATTTCTAATAGAAAATGGATTTCCTCTTGAGCACATAAAGGATCCACAACAAATAATTGAAAAATCTATAGAAATTCTTAATCAGAGACTATCCTCAGAAAGATTTAAGATTAAATCTGTTAAAGAAAAACTAAATCAGTTTGAAAATCCCATTAATATTTGCTTTAATCATGTAAAAAAGGTGTTAAATAAAAATTAAAAGGTCTCTCTCCTTAATTTAAAAATTAGTCTTTACTTTCTCATTTAAAAACTTATAGTATACGCTTTCTAGTTTTTTTCCTACCGATTCCCATGTATATCTTTTCACAAACTCTTGAGCTTTAGATATTAAATTTTTTCTTTGAGACTCGTTATTAAGTAATTTAACAATTTCTCTAGCTAATAAATGTGGACTCTTTGGAGGTACAAAGATAGCATTATCTTTCAAGACTTCTCTGTAAGCTCTCAAAGATGAACAAATAACTGGAGTTCCACAAGCTATCGCTTCTATAGGAGTTAACCCAAAACCTTCAGACGCATAGGAATATGTAACAAATAAATCACCCATTGAGTAGTAAGAGGCCATATCTTTATCTGGAACAAATCCTACAAAACAGATATCATTATATTTTTGTTTCCATTCATGATAAATTTTCTCCATATAAAAATCTGGTTTACCTCCCATAACTAAAGTTAAATCCGGAATTTCTTTTTTTGCTTTTTTGTAAGCTTCTATAATATCATCTACGCCCTTATATTTTGCTATACGTCCAATGTATAAAAGGACTGGTCCTTTAATCTTTAATCTCTCTTTTAGTTTTTGAGCTTTCTTTGGAAGAGGTTTGAATTTTTCTTCAATAGCTGAATATAAATTAAATATTCTATCAACATCAACTTTTGGAATGTAATGTTTAATCTCTTTCTTTATAGAATCAGAGCAAGTTGTAATAAATCTCGATTTTTGCGAAACGACCTTAATTATTAATTTTTCAATAGGTATTTTGGTAAATAGAGTCTCAAACGGACCTAAATCATGGATAGTAGAAATAAAATACTTTTGATTCGCTAATATAATCGGTAAAGCCCCTTTAGGACTATTTCCATGAATTATATCAAATTTATAATGTCTTAAATATTTTACAGCACGCAAGTTAAATTGAGGAAACCAAAAAAAACGGCGTCTTAATATATTTATTTGGTAAATATTCGGATCTGACAGTTTAAAATTCCATTTACCAGTAATCACCTTTACGTTATGTCCCTGATTTTTCAAATAATTATAGATTCCCTTGAAAAATTTAGCAGCCCCATCTTGAGTATCAGGAGCAAATGTCAAGGACACTAAACATATGTCTAACTTATCCATATATTAATCTATTAGTCTATTTGAATGAATTTTATGTTAGGATTCAAGTTAATTGTTTAAACCCGTCATCAGTAACCAAGATAGTTTCTTCGATTTGAGCCACATATATACCTTTTTTTTCTGCAAGAACATGGTGAGCTTGTAGTTTTCCTTGCTGAACTAATTCATGAAGTCCAAAAGCGACGCCTAATCTAAATTCCTTAGCTAGCCATCTCTCAGCAAAAGGTAATGTTTTATAATTTTTATTTATGAATCCGAGTAATTGCTTTGAAGTTTTTCTACGTAGAGGTACTCTCCCGACAAATGGATTGATTTCATAAATATATGAATAATTAGTAGTATGAATTGAACCTTCACCACTACTAGCGAAAATCTCAATCGAAAAAACTTCACCTACCTCCATAATATCACCCCCTTGAGAGCCAAGTTCAGGTAGCTGTTTTTTTCCATGTACAGTCCATCTTTCAATTTGGTGTCCTCCCAATTCTTTTATTGGATTGTAATTAAAACCCTTAACTAAATCCTCAATTTTTTTACCTATTTCACGCGTATTTATTTTTGGTTTAACCATCATTTTCGCCGCTTCAAGAGCAACTTCAGTAGCTTTAATAATATTTATCAGTGATTCCTCATCACTAAAACTTACTGTAAAAGCAGTATCAACTATGTAACCCTCAATATGTACACCTAAATCAATTTTTACTAAATCTCCTTCATTTATTTCTAATCCATCATCTTTTATTGGTGAAGTATAATGTGCGGCTGTATTATTTATGCATAAATTGACAGGGAATGCACATGAACCCTCCAATTCTACTATTTTCTTTTCAGTGTTTAATATTATATCTAATGCTTTTTCCCCTATTTTTATCTTAGGTAAGATATACTTTTTTACTTCTTGAGCTATTTTTCCTGCCTTTTGAAGTGATTCAGTTTTAAGTTTTTCTTCATCCTTTTTATCTTTAATTTTTCCATTTTTCTGTTCTGTCTTAACATTTTTATTCTCAGTCATTACAATAACTAATACGGATTTTGATAAAAATATTTTTTAAACGATTATTAACTTTATTAATAAATTTATTATAAAAATAGATTAAAAATAAAAATAAAAACAATATTATAATATTATTGTCTTTTATTAGATCATTAATTTACTTTTAGTTTAGGTTGATTTACCCTTGAGTGAAAATATCGCTGAACTGACTGATTTATTACGTCGTATGGAAGCTGTCAATTCTGATATTCAAGGGAGTTCGATTGTAAGCGTTCAAGGGCTTCCAATTTGTTCTGTTCTCGCAAGAGATATTAATGATGGTATTGTTTCAGCGATGTCAGCGGCGATTTTAAGTGTTTCCGAGCGTGCTGTGGAAGAACTTGCTCGTGGAGTTCTAAAACGAATTCTAATTGAAGGGGATGAGGGGATTATAATACTTTCTAAGGCAGGTCAGAATGCGATTTTGTGTACACTAGCCAAGAGTGATTCTTCACTTGGAATGGTTTTCTTAAATATCCAAAGTGTTTCTAATAGGATAGCTGAATTATTAGATTAAGCACAAACTCTTCTATTTTCAGAAGATTAACATTGGACCATTTAATATAGCAATGTATAAAAAATCAGTCATAAAATTATTCCAGTGAAGACTAAAACACCGAGTTGATACTTTTAGTTAATTTCCGCTTATAAAAATAAGATAAATAATAAGATAATACTTGTAAAATTGGTAAATTTTGTTCTATTTTCGTATTTCCTGAATTTGATCAAATATATTATCAAAACGCGCCCTAATTGAGCCATATAATCCTTCTTCTTCTGATATGACGGAATTTATCGCTGTTTTTAAACCATAATGACTTTCTGAAATCAATACTCTGATGGGTAAAGTGAGGATATCATTAATTACCATTAAAATTTGTTGGGCTATGTTGATAATTTGCGGTATTTTTTCACGAGTTTTTTCGAAAGAAGAAGTTTCTGATGATACTAATCCGTTTTCACGTTCTTTCTGCAATTCTTCCCAAATATTTTCCTTCAATTCAGAAAAATCAATTCCTAAATTCTCGAGAGCCATTTGAGCTCCATCAAATAAGTAATTTATAGTATCTTTACCAGTAAATTGTTTAACATTATCGACCATTTCTGTGGGTGCTATATTATCAAGGAAACTGACCAATAATTCATTATAATCACGTATAACGTCTAATGGGATAAACAACAGTGTCATTTCTTTAAGTTGTTTAAAAATGTATCCAAAAACTTTTGCAAACCATTCATTTTTAAGTAACTTTTCCAAAAACCCACCATATTCGTTTAAAAGATGCACTCCCAAGTATCCAATTATTCTAATCATATCGTCCTCGTAATTACGGAAGTAGTCGAAGAAATTTTTAGGCTCCATGTTCAATTTGTCTCTTATAATTTCTGACACTTTTTCTTTTAGACCTTCTAAGGGTTCGTCAAGATATTCTTCTAGTTTATCTATTGATATAAAATCTTGGATTTTATCTATTATATCTAATTTAGTTTCTTGCATTATCTCATCTTCTCTACTTTCTTCGAAGAATAATCCTCTCGATTTTCGATCCCTAATTCTTGATTTTGATAACTCTGACCATTCTTTATAACCATGGATTTTGCAAATAAACTTAAGAGAATCTCCCCCTTTAGCAATACACTCTTGCTCAACTATCTGAATTCGATAATCGTTTCTTTTTATCTTCAAAATGTAGTTTGCAACACTCTCTAACATCCCACAGAGCCCGCATGCTAAACCCTCTGTTTCACTATTACGTAATTTATTGAAATTAAATGAATCTTCGACATCATGACCATACCCAGCACATATTGGACATTTACTGATTTTTAATACATAATCATTATACTTTGAGCCCTCTTTAGAAATTTCTTCATAGGAGTAATCATCTAATTCCCTTCCAAAAACAACAACCCATAAAATCTCAAAATAATCTAAAATTTTTTTAGGGTTCCCTGGCATGAATTTGAATATGCTCGAATGGCGTTCACACGATTCATAACCAGCTTTACTTCCTATTTCTCTTAGAACGAGGAGGCTATTTTCTTCATTTTTGGTAATCTCGTTCACTTCTTTAAGGATTTCCCTATATAATAAAGTATAAAATAATCCGTTTGTGGAACGACCGAAAACTTTTGTTATTTTCTTCATTAACCATTGAAATGCTCCCATTTTTTAGCCTCCACTAATTACCTATATTTATAGAGTTGTATACATGACTTGTTTCCATAAGCTCTAGATTCTTTTACTTCGTAAGGTTCAAGATATAAGGATTTGGAGTCATTAGATTCTTTATTGATAAGCGATATAAATTCTGACACCATACCTAATAAGATTTCACAACCTGCTATTTCTACGTCATCATATTGATATTTACATAAAGCACATTTATAATCTTGAACAATAACTAGATCTTCAGTATCATTTATCTCAATTGAGATAGAACTGTTTAATACTTTTTGATAGATTGTTGTAATAACATCTTTTAAATTTTTTATTGTAACAATTTCTGTAGGTTGCCAATATTTAATAAAAGTTCTGGCAATATTTTTACCCATTCTTCTGAAATTTTCTTCCGGATCTTTTATTGCATTCTTTTTCATGAACCGTACTAGGATATAGAGTGAATTTCTCATTTGATTCATGGTGGTTTCCGTTTGCATTAACTCCTTCCTTGTATAATTCATTTTAAATTTTTCAATTCCTTCTTTAAATTAAATATTGAAAAAAGACATTAAATAAAAAATTTTTAATTCAATTCACAGATTATTTGTATTATTTCATTCTTAGCTAAAAATATATCAAGCCTAGGTTTATTAAAAAAGAAAAAAAATAAAAGAAGAAATAATTACATATATTGTTGGAAAAATTACATCTTATCAATAATTTCTCTTAAAACTTGTTCTCCAGCAGCTCCGACCATTATACCATTTTTCACAAGCGACTGGCCTTGAACTTCAATTGGGTGATTTAATAATACTCCTTTATTGAAGAAGAGGAGGGTTGGTATAGCAGTTATTCCAAAATGTTCACCAAGAGGTCTATTTTGGTCAAGATCTGTCTTTAACAAATGGATGATGCCTTCTTCTTTAAATTTTTCAAGAATAGGACTAATAAATTTGCATGGTCCACACCAAGCTGTGTACACATCCAATATAGTTTTCCCAACTTTCATTTCTTCAGAAATTTTCAAACCAAATTCTTTCAATTTTTCGATATTCAATGAAAAACCATCTATAAGCATTAATTTTTGTCGTTCTTATAGAAAAATAATTCATTCTTTTTATTCTTTTTATTTTATAAAAAATTTAAATATATTTCAATCTTTTATAAAATCTAATCGGATCGTATTTAAATTTGGGCTTTAAAAGGATAATATTTTTTAACTTCATAAATTGAATATAAAAAAATTAATTTTAAAATCGAAAAACAGTTATAATATATATAACATCAAGTAAAAGAATGAGATGGAAATGGCAACTATCGATTTTAAATTTAGAAACCAAATTCTTGGCAATGACATTGGCAGTACACTAGCATATTGTTATCAATGTGCAACATGTAGTGGTGCATGCCCTGTAGCACAGGTTACTGAAGGTAGGTATAATCCAAGACGATTAATTTTAGATGCATTATTAGGGCTGAAAGAGAAAATATTTGGAGAGGAAAATGTTTTTAACATTTGGGGCTGTACAGTATGTGATACATGTGATGAAGTATGTCCACAGAAGGTAGAACTGACTGAAATATTCACTATTTTAAAAAACATGAGTGTAGAAAGAGGGGAAGCTCCTACTTACTTTACTGGTCAAGCTTCAGCAGTCTTGGAACACGGTAAAGCAATTCCTATGCAACCTGCAATTGAAAGAAGGCGAACACAATTAGGATTACCAGCAGTTATTCCTCCGAATACTCATGAGGTAAAAAAGCTTTTAACAGCAACGAAACTGACAGAAAAACTACCAAAATCTGAATAAATTGTTTTGAAAACTTTTTGATTTAATAGTATTTTTTATTCTAAAATTATAAAAGAATTATTAGCAAAAGTACACATTTTTTTTTAAAATACAAATGAGGCGGAATTAATTTGCGAAAATCAATTATAGGAGGAAATTGGAAAATGAATAGAGGAACTCCAGATGAAACTCACCAAATGTTAGAGAATCTAATTCCCTTAATAAAATCAATAGAAAATGTCGATATAGTAATTGCACCACCATATACTACTTTAAATGAAGCTTGTGCAATCACTAAAGAAACTAACATCAAGATTGGGGCGCAGAATATGTATTTTGAGGAGAAAGGGGCTTTTACTGGTGAGATATCACCTACATTTTTAAAAAAGATAGGAATTCAATATGTGATTTTAGGGCATAGTGAACGAAGAGACCTTTTCAAGGAAAAAAGCACGTTGATTAATAAAAAACTCAAAAAGGCTTTATTAATGGATTTAAAACCAATTGTGTGTATTGGGGAACATTTAGAAGAAAGAGAAACAGGAAAGACTGAAACTGTAATTGAAATTCAGCTTAAAGACACTTTTAAAGATCTTAGTACTGTTGATATGAAGAATACGGTAATAGCCTATGAACCAATATGGGCAATAGGTACGGGTAAAACTGCTTCACCAGAGCAGGCCGAAGAAGTACATGTCTTTATTCGGGAACGCTTATCTAAGATGTTTAATAAAGAAACAGCAGATTCAGTACGAATTCAATATGGAGGATCTATTAAGCCTAGTAATGCAGATATGTTATTTAATATGGAAAATATTGATGGTGGTTTAGTTGGTGGTGCTTCTCTTCAAGCTGAATCTCTAAGCCAAATAATTGAAGCTGCTGCGAAACTTTAATAGTTTTAATTTATAATCATCAAATCTAAACATATTAACCAAGAATATTATTAAAGCTTGAAGTAAGCTTCGTTGGAAATTCTCCAAAATAACTAAGAGGATCTGCAAAAAGTAAATAAAAATATGGCTCAAATAAGATATCCTCAATTGTTGGTCCTGTATCTGATTTGATAATACAAACTTGAATTTGTTCATTGGAAAAAAAAGATTGTCTGTAAATCCATTCTAAAGGAACAATTTCTGGAATATAACCAATATGTCTTAAAATTTCATTAATATTATTTAATGAATATTTTTTTCCAAAAGTAATTAATGGAGATAGATCAAAAGAAGTGATACAGATTCCCCAAAGTCCATAATCACTCATCTCAATTAAGAAGTCACTAGCTAAGTGATCTAACTCGTCTTTATGATTTAAAATAATATCTCTTGCCTTTAAATCCGTTAAGATATTAACAATTATATTTTCTTCACCGTTTTGTATATTATCAGCAGAATCAAGAGGAAGTTTAGAATTTATGAATAATTTATAGATTAATTTTATTTTTTCACGAACAGATCTATTAAGTAGAAATGATTCTGTCTGAGTTGTTATCAGCACATCTCCCTGATCTAGTTCTTCTACTTCATCCATTAATTGCGAATTTTTATCCTTTTTAGGTTTGAATTCTAGAACCTCGATTTTTTTATCAATATTTTTAGCAAATTCAAACAAAGCTGAGATTAACCCAGCAGTAAGATCAAATTTAGAATCGGGATCTAATTGATCTTGAAATATTGATCTATCTTTTGAAAAGTCAAAAAATCTAAGAAAAAGATTTACACCTTCTGGAGTAGGTTTAATCAAACTATTGAAATATGGAAAGCCAGTTGTAGAAATTATACTTAAATCGTATATTGTCATAAATTATTAATATTATTTTTATTTCTATATTAAAAATCTATTTAAACCGCTCACTTTACAAGTTTTATTATTTTTAAAATTATAATAATTTTTTTAATCTTAAGTTAATAAAATGGCATTTAAACACTTCTAGTGTTTTATATATCCAATTAAAAAGGAAAAAGCAAAGTTATAAAATAATAATTCCAGGTCGACCTGGAAGTGATTGCTGTGCTTTTAGTTCAATTGATTCCCTTTCATTTAAAATTTCTACTTTACAATTAAACCTTTTCATTATGATGGTTTTAATGTCTTTAAAGAATTTATATTCATCTTCCATCGGAATTGTAAATTTTGAATATTTTCCCACATTTTTTAATACTCTATTAACAACTTGACTTATAAATTTCCCGTGTTTTGTTAGATCCTTTTCCTGCATTAATTTTTTCATTATTATTCTTGGATCTTTTGTCTCCTCTAATATTGACAAGAAATTTCTATAGAATTTTAGTTTCCATTGATCAGCTACAATTATTTTAATTTTATCTATAGTATCTTTCTTAATTGTTAAACGAATATTTTTAATATCTGCTAGAATAGTGTTCATTAGTTTCCATTTATAGTCATTTTCTTTTGTAAGTAAAGATTCTTCATAATTAGGCCATGAATTTAAACTAAGATAACTTTTTTTACCCATAATTTCCCAAATTTCTTCTGTCATGTGTGGTGCGATTGGGTGAAGCATTAATACTAATTTTTCTCTACATTCATTGAAAATTTCTTCTTTAACGCTCTCACTTTTATATTTCCCTAACTCATTTGTAAATTGTATAATATTATTGACAGCATTTCTAATAGCTAATTTTTCCATATTTTCTGTAATATCTTTCAGAGTTTTGTTTAAAAGATATTTAATTAGAGTATCACTCACCGTATAGTTTGCTCTTTTATTATTCGGTGGTCCAGCTAACAATAAGAAGGTATTCCTTATAAATCGGTGTGCGAAATCTAATCCTTCATCAGACCATTCTAACCCTGATTTAGGGCTCGCTCCAAATAAAATAAAAAATCTTGCAGCATCCGCCCCATATTCATTCATAATTCCAATAGGATCGACCGTGTTTCCAAGACTCTTACTCATCTTCACACTTTTTAATGAGTACTTGGTCCCACACCTTAAACAGTTTTCTTCACTCATTTCTGCTTTAATCGCGAAAGTTTTACAATTTTGACAGTATGGATGAGTTTTATTTATCATTCCTTGTGTTAGTAACCTTTGAAAAGGCTCATCATATGAGTGAAGCCCAATATCTCTTGAAACTTTGGTGAAAAATCTTGCATAAAGTAAATGCATTATCGCATGCTCGATGCCACCGATATATTGATCTACATTCATCCAATAATCAACGATTTTTTTCCTATATGGTAAATCAGGCGAAAAAGGATCAGCAAAACGAAAAAAATACCAGGCACTATCAACAAATGTATCCATAGTATCAGTTTCACGTTTACCCCTTTTACCGCATAATGGGCATTTTGTATTGATAAATATTTCACTTGTTTCCAATGGGTTTCCTTTTCCTGAAAATTGTACGTCCTTGGGTAAAAGAACAGGTAAGTCTTCATAAGGAACTGGTATAGTTCCACAATCTTGGCAATAGATTATTGGAATTGGACAGCCCCAATAACGCTGACGGGAAATTAGCCAATCCCTCAATTTATAATTTACCGTTTTTTCTCCCATACCAATTTTTTCAAGTTTCTCAGTTATATCATTAATAGCAATTCGGTTTTCCATATTATCAAATTCATTTGAATTGCATAAAATGCCATCACTTTCATACGCTCTTGTTATTTTTTCTAATTTCAATTCATAGTCAAAGGGTTGGATTACTATCTTAATCGTGATGTTTTTTTCCTTTGCAAACTCAAAATCTCTTTGGTCATGAGCGGGTACGGCCATAACTGCGCCTGCTCCATATTCATAAATCACAAAATTTCCAATATAAATAGGGACTTCTTCTTTTGTCATAGGATTAACTGCGAATCTTCCGATAAACATTCCTTTTTTTTCTATTTCTATGTCTGTTCTCTCAAACTTATTTTGGCTCATTACCTCGTCGTAAATTTTCATAAAATTTTCTTCATAAGCTGTTCCTTTTACCCATTCACGCACCCAAGGATGCTCTGGAGCGAAAACCATAAATGTTACTCCATAAATAGTATCTGGTCTTGTAGTAAAGATATTGATTGTTCTATTTTCGCCTACTATAGAAAACCGAATAGTGGTGCCTGTTGATCGTCCAATCCAGTTTCTTTGCATAATTTTTACTTTATCTGGCCAATCTACCTTATCTAATCCGTTTAGTAATTCTTCGGCATAAGCCCTTATTTTTAGGAACCATTGTGTTAAAAAGTTTTGTTCAACTGTTTCACTACAGCGCCAACACTTACCGCTTAATACCTGCTCATTTGCTAATACAGTTTTACATTTAGGACACCAGTTGACATAGCTTTTTTCTCTATAAGCAAGACCTTTTTCAAAAAACTTCAAAAAGAACCATTGATCCCATTTATAATAATTTATTGAATGGCTGTAGATCAGTCGCGTCCAGTCATAAGAAAGTCCTATTCGTTTTTGTTGATCGATTATAACTTTAATATTTTTATCTGTCCATTCTTCAGGAATTTTTCCGTGATCAATAGCTGCATTCTCTGCGGGTAAACCAAATGAATCATATCCCATTGGGTAGAGCACGTTAAAACCAACCATCCGTTTATATCGAGCAAATGAGTCACCAATTGAATAATTACGCAAGTGACCTATATGAAGTGAAGATGAGGGATAAGGATACATTTCTAATACGTAATATTTTTGTTTCTCTGGATCCTCTTTTACATTAAATATTTTATCGGTTTCCCATCTTCTTTGCCATTTTTTTTCAATTTTTTCGGCATTATATTCGATCATATGTAACGATACTCTTTTTTGAGCTTCTGAGTCAGTTGTAATTTAATATTTTAATAATTGACACTCCATAAATCTTTTTGTAAAAACCCATTTAATGGATTAATTCTGAAAAATTTTAACATTTATAATAATAAAAATAATAATTGGCATAAAACTTTATAAATTGAAGGAATAAAACTTAATTTTAGTAAATTACTAACCAATCTTATGACAATAGAGAAGATTAGAGTATCAGTAGGAAGTGCTTCTGTATTAGGTTTGGATTTTAGAAGTGGATTCAAAGAACTTCCAACTACCTGTTATATTATGACGTTTAAAGAAGGTCATTGTTTAGCAAATTGTGGATTTTGCCCACAAGCAAGATCATCAAATAGTTCAAAGGAAAAGCTTTCTAGAATTAGTTGGCCTTTGTACTCTTTAAAAAATTTTATAAATCACTTAGAGAATCTACCAGATTCGAGCAGATTTATGAGAATTTGCATCCAAACTTTAAACTACCCTGAAAATTATACTGATTTAGTAGAAATCATAACTGAAATAAAGAAAATATCAAATATTCCTATTTCTGTCGCAATCCCACCGATGTCAAAAGAGAAAATGTTTATGCTAAAAAGTTTTGGTGTTCAGAGAATAGGAATTGCTTTGGATGGGGCAACTCCAGAAATTTTTAGAAAGATTAAAGGGAAAGAAATTGATGGCCCATATTCCTGGGAATATCATCTCCAAAAATTAAAAGAAGCAACAGAAATTTTTTCAGAAGGTTCTGTTAGCACTCATTTAATAGTTGGATTAGGTGAATCAGAAGAAGATATTTTAACTCTAATAGAAGAATTGAATTATCAAAAGATACTTGTATCGCTTTTTGCATTTACACCAATCAAAGGTACTAAATTTGAAAAGCATGCCAAACCCGAGGTCCAAAGTTTTCGAAAATTACAATTAGGAAGATATCTCATTGTTAATAAAAGAAAAAAGTTAAAAGTATTTACTTTTAATTCGGGAGGGAAGCTTTTGAATATTAATATAGATAAAAAGGAATTACAAACTATTATAAATCAAACAGAGGCTTTTTTTACTTCTGGTTGTCCTGGATGTAATCGTCCTTATTATACATCTAAACCATCAAGTTCATTCTACAATTTTCCCAGAGATTTAAATGAGCTTGAGAAGCGAGAAATTTATAGTGAATTAAGTGAATTCGTAAATTAGGAAAAATTAAAATTGTGATGAAAGCTTGGAGATTTTTGCCTCTGGAAGTGAACAACGGTTTTTGGAACATGGCTCTAGATGAAGCTATCCTGCAATGTACTATTGACAAAAAATCACTCAATACTTTAAGATTTTACAAGTGGAAGCCTTCAACAGCGAGTATTGGAAGAAATCAAAGCTTATCTGCTGAAATAAATTTAAACTTTGCTCAAAAGAAAAGATTTAATGTTGTAAGGCGCATTACTGGAGGGGGTGCTGTATTTCATGATGAAAATCGAGAAATTACATATTCAATTATCTGTCCCATAAAATTCTTAGAAGAATTAGGAGCGAGAAAAGTAATAGAACAATTTGAATTTATAACTCAAGGAATTATTACAGGATTAACTATTTATGGATTAAAACCTAAAAAAGGTCTTATACATTGTCCAGCGATTTTAATAGATGGAAAAAAGCTCTCTGGAAATGCTCAGGTAAGGAGACAAGGATACATCCTTCAGCATGGTACAATTTTGTTAGATATTGATCCCGATTTGATGTATTCTGTTTTAAAAACACCAGAAAATGTTGAAAAAACAAGAATGGTTAAATCAGTTAGAGCTAAATGTATAGGAATTAGAGATCAGATAGCTAATTTTAAAGAAGATAAACTAGTTAATTCACTTAAACATGGATTTGAAATAGCACTTGGAATTGAATTAGAAGATGGAATATTGTATAATAGGGAGATTAAATTAGCTGAAAAATATGTTAAAAATAAATATTCTAATTTAGAGTGGTTAAAAAAGTATGAATAAAACACAAAATCTCTTGCAGATAATAAAATCTGGGTTTGGTTCATGGTCAGAACTCGCAGAATTTTTAGATTTAGATGAAAGCGAATTAGAACCATTTCTAAATCTTGCTCAAAAGATAACACAGGAGAACTTTGGGAATATATTGAAGATATTTAATCCGTCAAAGAAGTTTCCCGCAATAAGCATAACAGGTGGGGAATGCTCCTTAGAATGTGAACATTGTAATAAGAAATATTTAACTGGAATGACACAAATTCTGGAAAAAATAGATTTGGAAAATTTTCTTATGGATTTATCTAAAAACAATGGTGTTGGTGCCTTAATTTCAGGGGGAAGTGATCCTGATGGTTCAGTACCGTTACTAAAGTTTTTGGATGTTATAAAAAAAGTAAAGAATAAAACCAATTTGATTATTAATACTCACACCGGGTTATTGAATGAAAAAACAGCGAGAAAACTCGCGAATGCAAATGTTGATATTGTTTCATTTGACATAAATATGGACTCTGAAATTGTAAAGAACATTTATCACTTAGACATAGAATTAGATGAATACAAGAGAGCTATTGAGTTATTGAAAAAATATAAATTAAATATAGTCCCTCATATTTGTGTTGGACTTTACTATGGTAAACTCAATAAAGAATTAGATTCTATAAAATTTATTAAAGAGATTAATATTAAACCTTCTCTAATAGTGCTAATTGTTTTAAATCCTCCCAAAAATTCCAAAGTCAAATTTGAAACACCTAAACCATCAGATATCGCAAAAGTTATAGCGACTCTAAGATTTGTTTTCCCTGAAACAGAAATCTCCTTAGGGTGTATGAGACCTCGGGGAACAATAAAAACCGAAGTTGAGAAATTTGCTATCAAAGCGGGAATAACAAGAATTGAAATACCGTCTAAAGATACATTAATTTGGTTTAAAGAAGTGAATCCTAAAATAGAATATAAATTTTATTCTGCTTGTTGTGCAATACCTGAAAAGTACGAAGCTTTAGCTAGGAGTAAGAATTTTGAGATTAAAAGATATTTAAATGTTTTATAACAGTAGCCAATATGTTTAATGAAAATCAAATCAAGTTGATTGGACTAGCAAACATTCCGATAATAAAGAAAGGAGATGATATATCGAAAATTATTATTGAGGGATTATTTGTTAATAAGGTCTCTCTAGATGATGGAGATTTAATAGTTATTGCACAAAGTATTATATCTAAGAGCAATGGAAGAATAAGAAATTTAAACGAAATCACCCCAAGTGATAAAGCTCTCAAATTATATGATAAAATTGCGCCAAAAAGCAAAAAACATGGTTTACCAGTAAAACCACCTGAACTTATCCAAGCAATTATAGAAGAATCTAAAAAAATAATAAAAGCTGAACATATATTAATAACTGAGACAAACAATGGTTTTATATGTGCTAATGCTGGAATTGATAGGTCTAATGTCGAAGGAATTGATAATATTACCCTGTTACCTAAGAATCCTGATATGGATGCCGAAAAAATAAGATCTTCATTAAAAAATTCAATAAACAAAAACATTGGAGTTATTATAACAGATTCATTTGGCAGGCCTTTTAGAGTAGGATCTGTTGGTGTTGCTATTGGTGTTTCAGGAATAGAAGCTATTTTAGATAAGAGAGGGGAAAAAGATTTATTTGGTCATGAACTTCAAACTACAATCATAGGTCAAGTTGACAATATAGCTTCAGCAGCACAATTAATTATGGGAGAAGCGGATGAAGGAATTCCAGTTGTAGTAATTAAAGGTTATAAATTTGAGTTAACAAAAAGTGCAACAATTCGGACAATAATTAGAGAAAAGGAATATGACTTATTTAGGGAAAATTACTACGATGGTTTCGTTAAAATTCTTAAGGGCCGAAGAAGTTATAAGTTATCATTTGAAAATAAAGAAGTCGATTTAAAAGTTATTAAGGAGTGTCTAGAATTAGCTCAATGGGCACCCAGTGCCCACAATGGACAATTTTGGAGATACATCATTATAAAAAATGATTCTTCGAGGAAAAAATTAATTAATAAAATGAATGAAAAGCTAGGAGTCGATTTAAGGAAGGAGGGAAGATCAGAAGATTATATTAACGGAAAAATTAATAAAACGAGAACAAACTTTTTACAGGCACCTATTTTAATTTTATTATGTTTAGATGAAACTAATTTAGATAAGTATCCCGATTATTCAAATCTTATACGTAATGAATTAATCTTGGGTATTCAAAGTGTAAGTAGTTCGGCAACGTATTTGCTATTAGCTTTTGAAATGAAGCACCTGGCAGCGTGTTGGTATTGTGCTCCATTGTTTGCCAAAGATATAACAAAAGAAACTTTGCAGCTACCACAATCTTATATACCTATGGCTTTCTTTACGGTAGGATATCCAACAAACTCAGTGAAACCACCTCCACGTAAGAATTTAAAAGATTTCGTATATTAAGTCAATGTATAGAGGCAAACAAATAATTTGACAGAAGATTATTATGTATTATTAGCTGGTGGTGTTGGCGCAGCAAAATTTATTGAAGGTATTGCAAAGATTGTAAAACCAGAATTATTAAAAATAATTATAAATACTGGTGATGACATTGAATTATTTGGACTTAGAATTTGCCCCGATTTAGATATCATCACGTATTCATTAGCTAATTTGGTTGATCAAGAAAAAGGATGGGGATTTACTGGAGAAACATTCAATTGCTTAAGTATCTTAAAAAGATTTTACGACACTGGATGGTTTAATGCTGGTGATAAAGATCTAGCCACTCACATCTATCGTACTGACTTATTTCGAAAGGGTTATAACAAGACAGAAATCACAGAAAAAATTTGTGATCATTATGGAGTAAAAGCGCACCTTATTCCTATGTGTAATGAACCTGTTGAAACTTATATTAAAACCACATTTGGTATGATACACTTTGAAGAATTTTTTATTAAATATCATTGTGAACCAGAAATTTTAGATGTGGTATTAAAGGGAATAGATAAAGCAAATCCAGCTGATGGAGTAATTAATTTTATCGAGAATGCTCGAAGAATAATCATCTGTCCTTCTAATCCCATAGTATCGATAGGAACTATACTTCAAGTAAAAGGTATAAGAAGTGCACTCTCGAAATTTAAAAAGAAAGTATTTGGAATAAGTCCAATAGTAGGAGGAGTACCAATTAAGGGCCCAGCAGATAAATTAATGAGGTGTTTAGGGTTAGAAGTTTCTTCAGTAGGAGTCGCAAAATTTTATCAAGATATTTTAAGCCATTTTATAATAGATAATATAGATAATACTTTAAAAAGCAAAGTTGAAGAATTAGGAATAACCACCTATTGTTGTGACACAATTATGACAAATATAGAAAAGAAAGTAGAACTAGCTAAGTTTATTATAAATTTGAATTAAAAAGATAAAAATATGATTTGAACTAGGCTACTTCTGCAACTGCCTCTTCCGATGTCGTCTCTTTTTCAACTTCTTCTTTTTTAACGTAATCTCCTACAGATGCTAGAATTTCTTTGATCCTCCCTTCTTGTTGCAATCTAATTATTAAGCTTCTGTGCTTAACGAATGAAATTAGTTGGGATAACACTGGGAAGAGCACGATGATTGGGAATAATAAGATTATGATAGCTTCGGGAGAATACATAGCAACACTTTCCGTTATAGCAGGTGGTAAGTCGAGAAGTTCTAAGATAAACTGAGGGTGAATAATTATGAAACTTATTATTATAAGAAAAACCACACGATAAGTAAAATTCACTATTGTTGATGTTAACAAATTTCTCGATCTAGGAGCTGAAGACTTAGCAGTTAAAGTATCACGAGCCTCTGGATCTTCGCGGAATAGGCGATCAATATATCTCCCAAGCCTTCTAGTTTTAGACGCAGCAGTAACTAATTTTTTTTCCTCCTCTTCGAGTTTTTTTCTTTCAATCATTTCTTTTATGTAGGAGAACCTTGCACCAGTTTTGGCAAAGAATTTTCCCACTTCCAGCCCTTCCTTTTGTTCTGCTTCAATTTCTTCCAACTTTTTCTTAGCTTCTTCTTTAATTTTATCAATATTTGCCGTTATATAATGGGATTCTCTTGCTAATATCTTTAATTGAGCCTCTAATCTATCACTTCGTTCTAGAGATGGTTTAGTAACAGTATCCGTATAATTAATTTGGAATGCTATTTCTAAATAAATATAAGAAATTATACCAAAAACTATAACTGGATTAATTATAAATAAGAAAAAATCATCTAGAGGAATGTTAGATAATGTGGGAGAGAGGGGATTGATCATATCCTCTAAATATTGGAATTCTAATGTCAATAATAGAAGCATTTTTCTTAAGCCCTCAACCATTAAAGGGATGATCATCATTAAAATTATAGACCCAATAGCTATAAAATTGTATTTTGGATCGCTTTTGAAGATGGCTCTAATTGCATAAATAATTGCAATAACAATTAAGATTTGAAAAACGAATAAGTAAAGATCTCCAAAAAGTCCTTGTACTTCGCTTAAAATTAAATCAGGGATCTCTGGTAAAGAAGGAATCGAATCGAATCGAAACCATTTACTCAAATAATTTTCTAAAAAGGTTTGAATGAGTATACTCATATTACTATTAATAAGTCCGAATAAGGTAGCACAACCTAATGCAATCACAATTCCGCCACCATAAATAATGTAAGAAAAAACATTTTTTATAGCCCCAAAGAATGATAGAATCACTAACTCATCAGTAGCAGTAGTGATAACAATATTAAAATCGAATATTGAGTTTAGAAAAACTAATACGATCCATAGAAAAATTGCTGAGTTTATTATTTTTAATGCTAATAAGTATGATCGTACCATTCTTAGAACGCCTTCCCCTTTTTCTTTGCTTCCATATATGTACTTATCACTTGCTTCATCATATCATCAGGACCACAAGTTATTATACTTATTCCTACATTTCGAAGTGCTTGTCTAATACCTAAAATATGTTCCATCATCTCCTCACTTATGGCTTCAGCTAGGGCTTTATCAGTTGACGATAGATCGATCTCATGAATCTCAAACCAAGGACTAAATGGATTAATAATTATAATAGTATGATTAAAAGGTATTAGCTTTCGAATGGCTTCAGAAACCTCTTTAGGCTTTGCTTCTAAATCGGAAATTATAAAAATTAAACTACGCTTTTGAAAACGCTTAGTAAAATGAGTCATCGCCTCAATGACCTTGCATTTTCCCTCAGGTTTCACTCTCGCCACAAAATCTAATACCTGATAAAAATGGTCCTCTCCTCCATTTGGTTTTAAAAACTTAAAATTCTTTTTATCTGAATATGTAAATACACCAACATTATCTCTACGAGTTAACGCTACTTTAGTTAAAAGCATACATGCTCGTATCGCATATTCAAACTTTGTATTCTCGATAGCACCTCCTGCCATTGTTTCTGAAGAATCAACTAAAATCATTATTGTAACATCTCTCTCACTCTCAAACTCCCTTACAATTAGTTTTTGATGTCGAGCACTAGCTTTCCAATCGATTAATCTGAACTGATCCCCAAAAACATATTTTCTCATCCCATAGAATTCTGAACCTAATCCTTTTTGCTTAGATCTCTGCGCTCCATAATTCAATTGGAGAGATCTCTTTGAGCCCAAAATCTCAATTCTTTTAATATCTTCGTAAGGAGGGTAAATGAGGATGTCAGTCACACTATCTGGAACAATTCTTTCTAATGAATTAAATCCAAGTCTGTCTTTGACAATTATAGATAATGGACCAAGCGCGTATTCTCCTCGTACTTTTGGTTCAAGAACATATGAAAATTTAACTGTAGTTTTAGGGCCAATCCTCGTAGAAATGAAATTTTCTCCAAGTATTAATCTAAATAGCTGGGGATTGTAGTTATCTCTTATTTCAAGAAAATCAAAACCATGTCGCCCTACATTCTCAATTACAACTTTGACATGTACAAAGTCATCTTTAAATACTTTTTCTTTTTCCAATTCTCTATGTACTATTAATTCTTCTACATTCAATTTATAATGGAAGATAGGTAAACTTATAATAGTGCTGAAGAGTAAAAGTATTCCAAAATACAAAAGAAAATAATTTACGAAAGCAAAACCAGCTGTTAGGAAAAAAACAGCAAACATAACTAGAGTCCTACCTTTACCTCCTAAAATCTTTGTACACCTACCAATTAATTATAATTACTTTTACATTTGAAATTGAATATTAACCATTAAAAAAATTTGGTTATATAGGGACGGGAATTTCTTCGATTATTGTTTTTATTACTGATTTTGTATCGAGACCTTCTAATTCGGCTTCAGGTTTAAGAAGTATTCTATGGTTTAATGCAGGGATAATTAATGCCCTGACATCATCGGGAGTTACGTAAACGCGTCCCAAAATCGACGCACGTGCTTTAGCACACTTCATTAAAGTCAGACTTGCTCTAGGACCACATCCTAATGCGATTTGAGGATGATTGCGCGTTTTAATTATTAGATCTCTTATGTATTTGAGTATCCTATCATCAATATAAACTAAATTCATAATCCTCTGAGCTGCAAGAATTTCATCGCGTGTAGTTACTTCTTCTATCGAAGGAGAACTACCAGAAATTTGTCTTCTTAAAATTTCAACTTCTTCATCTTGTTCAGGATAATCTAACCATAGTTTAAATAGGAATCGATCAATTTGAGCTTCGGGTAATGGATATGTTCCTTCCATTTCAACGGGATTCTCCGTGGCAATAACAATAAAAGGTTTTTCTAGTTCTAAGGTTTGCCCTTCAATTGTTATTTGACGTTCTGCCATTGCTTCTAATAATGCTGCCTGTGTTTTGGGTGCGGCTCTGTTTATCTCGTCTGCGAGCACTACATTTGCAAAGAGAGGGCCTTTTTGGAGAACAAATACGCCCTCGTTTTGATCAAATATTTTTGTACCAGTAATATCAGCAGGTAGAAGATCAGGGGTGAATTGTACCCTCCTAAATGAAATACCTAGTGTTTGAGCAAATGTTTTAGCCATTACTGTTTTTCCGAGCCCGGGTACACCCTCTAAAAGTACGTGACCATTAACCAAAAGAGCAATGAATAGCTGTTGGAGAATTTCTCCATATCCTACTATTACCCGACTCACTTCGCTCAAAACTTCTTGAGCTATCTCCCTTATTGGAGTTACATCAATTTCCTCACGATTATAATATTTTGTTTTATCTGGAGCTTCCATTTTTGTTTTACCTCTTTTATTTTTTTTTTTTTTTATTTAAAAAACATTTATCTTTATAAATTATTAGCTGCCCAATCCATTTCAAAAAACAATTCTTCGAAATTTTTTGCAGTTCTAACTTTATACCTACCTTCCTTAATAGACAATATCTTATCCATAAATCTGGTTAATCTTCTTATTTTTAATTTAGATGTTGTAGGATCTTTCGCAACCACTAAGTCAATTACATTTTCAATAGTTATTTTTTTTCCACCCAATTGACTGTTTAATTTTCGCTCTAATCTTCTGTAGAGCAATTTTAATGCGGCTGCATATTTCATTTTATCGCGATATTCTTCAATTTTTTGTGCAAAGAGAGAAGATGTTCTATAACGTGCCATTTCTTCTTTTTTTTCTTCTTCTGCAGCAATTTTATCCTCTTCCTTCTTTTTATCTTTCTTGGGAAGATATTTTTTAAGTGAATATAATGCTAAAACAGGATAAATCCAAGCAGTTATGGGATTAGTTGAGAGATGTACTATATATTGCATAATGAAACCAAAAATTCCTGCAGAAGTAAGATCTCTTGATGATTCTGGACGGATATGTGCTTCATCAAATACTACATAATAGTCATCTGGATCATTGCGTGTAAGCCATTGAATGATATTTTTAGCAAACTGGGTATTGTCATATGGTTCTTTATCAATAAGGTCATTATTGAATAAACTAGCATCTGCAGAGACAAATATTCGGGAATTTCTAAATTCCTTTGCCAAAAAAACATGTGGTGTAAATGGACTATACAGAGGAAGTTTAAATATTTCAGAAGGAAATCCATCACCCATGAGTTGACTTGTAAGCAAATCACCAATAAAGCTTAGATCAAGAACATCAATATCCGGATCAACTCTTCCATTACCATTTTTATCAACAAAACTATATACACTACTAGCTGAACCAATAATATCCCACCCAAAAAATTCTACTAATGGTCCACCGGCAGCACTGGAAGATACTGAAAGAATTACTTGACTTATCCCTGAAGTGGTTGGGTGACTAGAATCAAAATCTTTTATTATTGGAAATTGAGGGGTCGGATAATAGGAATCATTATCATGTAATATCCCATCTGGGAATAATGTTACAGGAAATAAATCAGAAGTTGGCTTCCCGATCATCCCAAGAATATTAGCTATAAAAATTTCCCATAACAAAGTACTTGTAGATCCATGATCATGAGCTAAGAGTAAGGAATTAGAGTTACTTTCATTAAAAAAGTTTATAAAGTAAGGGATCTCAAAAATTGGATCGTAAAACTGATTCGGACCCAATATTACTAACAAAATATTTTTGTCAGGTAATCTTTCTGTAGCGCTTAGACTTGATTGGACAGTTAGCACATCATAACCCATGTCATCTATTATGGTTTTTAATTTTGAGGCTCCATTCCATTCATCGTTGTATACTGAGAAGTTTTGGTTATTTTCTCCATTATCAATTACCGGAGACAAAATGGGAATGAAAACAATAATCATTACTATTAATAAAATAGCTTGTTTGTATGTTGAGGCACCTTTGATTTTCTTACGTGAATGACTCTCTCGTACCCTGTGAGTACTGATGTTCTTAATAAAAATTAAAAAATAAATACCTGAGAAAATGGCTCCAATATAACATAAAAGAGGAATATAACTTAGGAAAACAGGCACGGTTTCTGGACTTGATTCTTTGAGACCATCAATAAAATTTGTAATGATCATCCCAAAAATTATGAAATATACTAAGAGAAAAGTAAAAATTATCCCTTTAGATATACTGATACTCCGATTAGAAGCTCTCCCTAGATTAACCATTTTGTTTTTTTTCTCGATTTATTATTTCAAGCAAAATTTTTTATGAATTCCTACAGCGTAAAAGAAAGATTATTTCCAGTAATATCCCTATATAAATTAGAAAATAAGTCAATTGCAAAGTTTAATTCCTTATTAGTTGGCTCAATTCCTCCATATATAATATCTTCAATTTTTTTAATAAACGGGTAAACTAGCTCTGGTTTTAGACTTTTTTCTAATTCATTGACACATTTGATTGCGTACTCACGTATCGTCTGGTGGACTAATCTAGGCTTATTAAATTTATTATTGATTAAATCATCGTATACTAAATATATATATGCAATCGCCTCTTTGGATCTATTTGTTTCAACTAAAACTTTTACATTTTGGAGTCTTTCCTTTACATTAATCTCAGGTCCTTTTTTCTTTTTTTTTTGTTTTTTGTTTTTTTCTTTTTTTAAATATTATTTCTTTATTTTTTGAAATAATTTAATTAATAATTTTTTTTGAATTTATAATTTTTTTTACTTTATTTTTTGGTTTTTTTTTTTTTTTTTATTTTTATTTATATTTTTAT
>CAZRBD010000013.1:12686-17511 GCA_964598265.1 uncultured archaeon | reverse complement strand
CGCTCATTATATATATAATAAAAAATATTTTATTATCTTCATGGAATAATTTATAATGAATCCGCAGCAGCACGAGTGTATTCGGCGCTTTCAGGCATATCTTCCAGTAATTTTGTATCCAATGAATGACGCACACTACAGCCTATAAAGGCAGTTGTAAATATGCAAGCGTGCCATATAGGGTGCCATATATAATACAATGAGTCTGGTGGTATATAATTAGCATAAATGGCTACACTAACAGTACCCGTTCCTAGTAATAAACGACAATAATAATTTTTAATATATTTAATAACAATTCTAAATTTAATTAAGATTGTTGTAATTATCACAAAAAAGACAAAAAAATTATAAGCTAGTTCTTCTGTTAATTTGAAATATAATGGTTAAAAAAGTTTGCATGTTTTATAGAACTCATCATCAGTTATTTTAAAGGGTTTTCCATAAATTATTTCTTCGACTTTTTGTATAAATGGGTAGATTGCAGCCGGTGTCAGTTTTAGTTCTTTAACTGATACTATAGCAAAATCTCGAATAGTTTCATTTTCCTTTCGAGTTCGGTTATATTTTGCGTCTATTAAACTCATGAAAATTGCGTTAAATAAATATGAAAGGGATTCCTCTAATCTTCCTGAGTCTTTAAGGATTTTAAGGTTCAAAATCTTTGAATCTAGTTCTACTCTTACGACCCGAGATTCTTTTTCTTGTTTTTTATAGTAACGGTATCCAAAAACTGCTAAAATAACAACTATGCCTATTAAAATTGGAAAGAATACAAGTGAGAAGATTAAAAATGGAGGGATAGTGGTACCAGATATGGGTACAAACGGGACTGCTGTAACATTTACAATTATGACACTATCGAGGGTTATAGTCCCAGAAGTTACTAATTCAATTTGGATTGTCATATTCCCAGTCCCTCCGGGAATAATATACATAAAAATGAAATCACCATTCTCATCTGTAATATTCGTCCCAATTTGAATTCCCTCATATCTGATTATTATTGATCTATTAACTATTAGTAGCGAGTCATTGGTAAACGATACAACTCGTCCTGCAATGGTTATATTATCTCCCTCTTTTGCTTTGGAGACAATGTTCCAGTTAACTTTAATATTTGAAAATAACTTTATATTGGTGATATTAATGTATGAGGGATCAATATTAGGTAAATCTCCCGGAAAACTCATATATAGATTTATAATTGAAGAATATGCATCAGTAGGAATATCTAGGTTTTCCGAAAAAGAACCGTCAGTTGCTCTTGTAAGAAAAGATTTATCTGGCCATTGATATGTGGCATTATACCAGATATAATTAATTTGAACATTAGGAATCCCAACACCAAGGAGATTATCAAATCTTAATATTCCGGCAACACTGAATATTTCTCCGGGAATCTTGAGAAGATCATCAATAAATGTTAATTCAAAAATCGATGTAGCATTGGTGTAGAATGTAAAGAAATTTTGTATCTCTACATCATTAACCCACCTACCTTGGGTGATATTTACTTGAATTATATGGGCTTGATCAACATCAAAATCAAAGGGAATTGTAAAATTTATCTGGAACGTTCCATTGAATCCCGTTGTAGTAATATATCCACTAAATAACTGATTATCAACAAATAAGGATACTTCAACTCCAGAAATTCCTTGTGGTTCATTTAAGTATTCATATAGTCTACCCTTTATAGGGAATGTTGAGTTATGATAAAATCGTGCGTTATCGACTGCGAAATTTGTAAGATTTAACTTTGCGTAAGGAACAATACTTATATTAAAATAATTTAACAATACAACATCACCAGGAGTATTCCCCGTTACATCAACTTGAATAGCATAGGAATTTGAAATATTCAAACTAAGGGGAAGTGTAAAATTAATAAGAAAATCACCACTACCATCTGTTACATTATTAAATTGTGGATATAGAGCTCCATCTACAATTATGGCTACAGTATAGTTAGAAAATCCATTTTGTGGAGGTATGGGATCGAATAATCTTCCTTTAATTGAAATACTCTCATCATGATGATGTGGAGTGTTATTTATTTCAGCAGAATTAGTTAAATTTAACCACGCCCAACCTGCTGATGTTTTGGGTTCTAATAGAGGATCATTCCACTCTGAGTCCTTAGTCTGAATTTTTGGTAAATTAATTATGGAATAAAAAGTGAATAATGAAGCTGAAAAAAGAATGAAGAAAATCAAACTAAATTTATATTTGGACACTTCTTTCACCTCTTTAATCATTTTCTTCACTTTTAAATTTTTAAAACTTTATGTGAATTTTAATTCTGAATCTTCAACATAATCAACACTATTATATAATGGATCGTAATAAACCCAAATTTCAGTTTCAACTCTATTTGTAGGCCAGGAGGTATCAATTAAAAGTGAGACATTAAACCCTCCCCATTTGTCAGTCATTACTGAAGCATTAAAGGCAACACCACTCCCATCAATTACTTTTTTTATTGATACATTAATATACATATTCGAGAAGTAAGTCCCATTGTCCCAGGTTAAATTTCCAATGACATATAAAGTATCGCCATTTTGCCATGTATCAGGGAAAAGCAATTCATATTGAGTATAGTAAGTATTTTGAATTATAGCTGTTCCTGCCGTAACATTAATTTGAATGCTAGAACTACTGTTATATTTCAAAAAGTTTGGTATTAAATCGATTCCGGGAGTTTCACTCAGAAAAATGGTTCCATTGAAATCTACTCTTACATAATAGAGCCCCTGAGGGCAATTTAATGAAACTGAACCGACATTAAATTCGAAATAACCATCTGATTGAGTTGTCGTAAATATTGAACCCCCTATATATTGCGAAACATTACCATATGAACTATTTAACAATTGTAAATTAACTCTTAAACCTCTTAGATTTTCTCCAAACTCTTGAACATATCCAGAAACCGTAAATCCCCCTCTATCCCTCACAATACTATTAATAACTGGATCTATATTAAAATTGACAGTCTCATTAATTACTATAAACGTAGTGTTAATAGTTGGGAAATCCATGAATTGAACTCTGATCTTATGTATCCCTGCGTGAAAAAAGGTAGTACTGATATTAAACAGATGATATCCTGATACTCCTAAGTAAGTATGATTATCTAATAGGATAGGGGAAGATGTGATATAATCAGCCCAAATTGTAACGTAGGTGTCCAATAAAGGTATTTCATCTTGATGTACAACTGTTACATTAAAGTTTGCTATTTGACCTCTTGTATAGTTTTGTGGTTTGTAAGAACTATCATAAATACTTCTAGTGGGTTTCCCTTCAACAGAGAGGTAAATCTCAACATCATTGAAATCATTAACTTTTAATTGACTTGGAATTTCGGTCGTATTAGAAAGATAACCTATATTAAATGATGTACTATAAGGATAACTTGTGAGATCGAAATTCCCATTAAATTCTAGTCGTAATGTGTAATTCTGAACGGGAGTCGTACTTGGATTGACTCCTTGATTAAAGTTAAATAAGTTTGATCCAAGTGTGACAGGATAAACAGGATTTCCTGGTATCAAATATCCTGTATAATCAAGAAAACTATTGTTCATTCTTAAATCTAATTCAGCATAAATAATTGGATTCCCTTGGGTATCTATTAAGCTACTTTGGATATTAAACTGAGTAGGACCAACCCCAGCAAGATCTACTTCCAAAGGAATTGTATATGAAATTAGATTAATCCCTATAGACTCATTTACTATAAAATATGAATAATTATTATTTTTGCTAACTTTTACATATACTAAATTTGGACCTGACACGTGACTATTTTCAATATTGTAAGATATCCATGCAAGTCCATTAGAATCTGTGAAATTAGATGCAATAAGGACGTCACCTTTTGTAAAATCATAAAACTCAACATTTTCCCCTGCGACAGGTGTTTTACTTATTTCATCTAAAACGGTTACCGAGAGGTTTAATTGTTGAGATCGCTTAACATTTACAAGATTACCAAGAACTGGAACAAATGGGTAATCGGTTGGCATCCCATTAATCGTAAATAATAAATCAAAAGAAGCATCTTCGGTTACGTTAAATTCAATTCTACTACTTGAATCACTCATTACTCCAAAAGCTAGAGGAACTCCGCTCCAAGAACCATTAAAATCAACTCGAATTTCATAGTTTCCTCGTATTACAGAAGGGTTTACGTTTGTTATGGTGTTGAAATTTCCATTACTGTCAGTGTTAGTGTAAACAGTATCGAATGGGTTTGCAATTTTATTATTCGTCCCAAAATCTAATATTATGAACTCAATAGTAGCATTTTCAACTCTCTGGTTCGCTATAGGATCCATAACATATCCTTGAATAGTGGTACTATTACTTATAGAGCGATTTACTAGTGTTGGGTTAACACTTAAGAGATTAACCTCAATGTCACCATACACTACATAAGCTGTTGTATTACTTGCTATAGTAGAAAATGAGGCTACGATTGGATGAGGTCCTACAACCTGAGAGTTATTTATATTTATAAGTATCGAGGCTTGACCATTCTGATCTGTTAACACCTGACCAATTGTTGTACCTCCTGAGAGCATATCTGTAAACAGTATTGTTCTATTGACGACTGACGATTCTAGAGAGCTTAAAGTAGCTGTCAAGTTTGCGACTCCACCTCTATAACCTGATGAGAAATTAGAATTTACTGTTAGAGAAAATTGACCCTGTGAAGCAGATTCTGGTTCAATATCAAATTGAATCCAATTAGCATGTTCTGTGTAGTGAGTAGGAAGGTAAATTGCTGTACAATGTTCTATCTGTTTCTCAT
>CAZRBD010000013.1:0-12676 GCA_964598265.1 uncultured archaeon | reverse complement strand
ACAGTAAGAATGAAAACTTCTATCACATTGTATAAATGTTTATACTTAATTAATACGGCATTCTGACCTTCTTGAGAATCATAAACCTCATCAATTTGGCCCATTGAAACCGATCTATAACCGTCAACAAAACGACTGGGAACTTCAAATGCCCGAGCGAAAACAACAAAAGCCGAGGTAAATTCCGCAAATAATCCCTCTCCATGTTCACTAAACCATTCTACAACATCTTCTGTATCTTCAGCAGGATCGTTCATTATTGCATCCCAACTAAAAATAAAATTAGCTTGGAGATAATTTTTTATTATAGATGCGATTTCGTAGGCATTATCATTACTCTCTATTAATAAATCAAGAGCATTATAATGAGTTTTAAAATATGGATTAGTATTTATATAATCATTAACTGTAGGGGGTAGTTGTGTAAATTGAGTAAATAAGCTTGAATATCCAGCTGATCCGGTTATCAAATTCAGTGAAATTGCTGAACCATTGATATCCTGTTCAGTGGGTAAATTTTCTCCAAATAGCTCAAAAGTTAAATTAACTGCATCTGAACTACTAAAATCAAGACCGATTAAAGAACAGTTGAAGTCATCTTTATTTAATAGTGGTGATCCAGGTACTAAATTCGGGGCTGAGAAGCTATCTTCCATTACATATGGATAAGGGAAAAGAGAAGGAAGGACCATTGAAGTTGGTCCAGCATTGGGATTAATACCCATTTTTATTTTTAATATATCTAAAGAAGAATATTGGCTATAATATTCTGATAATGGTATAAAATCTATTACTCCTGGTACAGCATTTGAATGCCATCCAGATCCATTATACTGATCAAAACTCTCATATTTCCATAATACGTCTTGCATATCCACGAGGGAACCATAATCATAAACTCTAAATATTTCTTGTTCACCTAATAATAATGCCCCAGCAGCGCCTAAAATTGCAAGAAGAGTTTGTGAAAAATCACCAATATCAAAATCATCAATATCGGCATCAATCATTTCATTTATCACATCTGCAAAATCTTGTGGATCTAACAGATCCATGAATTTTAATAAGTCTTCTGGATTTTGAAGGAAATAATCCATTAAAGATGCTAAGATGTCGAGAGGAAGCGGAGGCATAACCTTTAGTACATCCTCATACTCATCATGATATTTTTCATTGGGAGAAGGACGTTGAGATCCAAAAAGAAAACTAAAAAAAAACACGGAGTAAGCAAACACAGACATTAATAAAATCGCAACTAAGACAACTCCTATTACTCTTTTCTTATTGATTCCAGCACGTAATATTTCTTCTCTTAAATCAGACATATTTTAAACCAAATTAACCTTTTAAATACGTAAATTGACCGTTAGAATGAAAATTATTTTTTTTTTAAAACCAATAATGAACCTTTTAATTAACCACATTATCAAATTTATTATTTAAATAATTTTCCACATATTTTTTCTTTTTTTTTAATTTTCAATAAGACAATTTTAAACGAGACTTAATTTTAAATCAAAAAACTGTATGAGCATATAATCTTGTTCAAATATATAAAGGTTAAAATTGATACAATTTTGTTTTTTATAGATGATTAAATGAAAATTTGAAAAAAAAATTAAAATTCAAACCCACATTTTGTACAGACAAGTTTTTTTGCATAAATAGGCTTAGGAATATAACTGATTATCCTTGTTTTATCTTCTACTTCTCTAACCGCAAACCCAGTAGCATTACAATTAGGGCAAGTTCTTCTCCCCGTTCCAGTTTGAAGGGAAGGACTTGAGATTGATGTTGGAGGTAGAATTTGAGACGGTCCTATACTATATTCAGAATTTTGTGATGTAATTCCTTGTGCTAATCTCGATGGCATTACTGCTTTAGGTTCTTGTAATTCATCAATACGTTTTTCTTTATAAATAATCTCTTCTTGCAATTTAGCTATCTGTGCTTGTAGTGGTCTAATTTGTTGTTGTAACATAGAATTGTTTTGTTGGAGATCCTGAACCTCTTGTTGTAAACCAGGAATGTGAGTTTTTAATTTAGTATTCTCATCAGTAAGTTGTTTAACTTGTTGTTGATAAGTTTCGGTTGAAGTTTGAAGTGTTTGTATTTGGTTGTTTAATCGATTAAGTTGATTGTTTTTCTCTCCAAGCTGAGCTTCTAAATTAGAATTTTGAGTGTTTAAATCATTAATTTGATTTTGTTGCTGATTAATTTTTGAATCCAATTCTTGAAGCTGGCTTAACACACTTTCATATTCTTGTTGTGAAGATTCAGCTGGAATTGATGGAAGAGGCTCAATTATAGGGGGAACGATAGGTTTTATAATAGGAGGTGCATCTAATTCTAATTCTGTAGGATGGTTTTTTACTTGTGGTAAGGAACTTTCAAATTCTGTAGGAACAGGTGGGGTCTTAAGAAGGGGAGAAGGTATTTCCAAAGTAGGAGGATTTAATGGCACTTCTGATGGTGGTCTTACAGGAGGGAGTGTCAAAGGCGGAATTTTTGAAGGAGATGGTATAGGAGGAGGAGTAACAGGTGGGGCTTTAAGAAGGGGAGAAGGTATTTCCAAAGTAGGAGGATTTAATGGCACTTCTGATGGTGGTCTTACAGGAGGGGGTGTCAAAGGCGGAATTTTTGTAGGAGATGGTATAGGAGGAGGAGTAACAGGTGTTATTGAAGGAGGTGGCATAGATGGGACAATAACTTTCTTTTTTTCTTCTTTCTTATCATCATCTTCTCTCTCATATTCATATGACATAATATTCTACTCTTAATTTTCACTAATTAAAAAAATAGTAATAATTTTAATGGCCAAATTATGATTATAGCATAAATGTAAATATAAAAGTGTTATGTTTAATGGACTTTAAAAACAATTCCAAAAGGGGTTTAACTTTTCTTTTAACGTGGGAATTAATTTTTTATTGATATAGTTTAATACTGTTTTATCTGAAGTTCTTGATTTTTCTTCAACAAGTTTATCATTTTCGTCATTCAGAACTCTCAAACAATTATAGACTGCTTTAGCTTGTTTATCAACCTCATAACCACCTTCTAATGTCAAAAGAATACGGTTATGGGCATATTCTTTAGCAATAGATTTAATCATTTTTAAATAATTTGCCGGTGCTTGGATTGTCCATCCCATATCAGTTAATTGATCAGTCCAATGCGTATCGAATCCCGCAGAAATTAAAAAAAATTCTGGTTTGAATTCTTGACATATAGGCTTAACTATTTCATTGAAATAGAGAGGAATTACATCATCTGCTGCTCTTGGAGGCATAGGATAATTAATAATTTTACCTTCACCGTTTCCAATGCCAATCTCGTCTATAGAACCTGTACCGGGATAAAAGAATGTACTATATTGATGTGAGTTAAACACAACTAGTTCTCCACTTTTAGATTCTGAGCCATAATAAAAGATATCTTGAGTTCCATTACCGTGATGGCAATCCCAATCAATAATTACAACTCTCTTATAACCTTTTTCCCTAAAGAGATATTCAGCTGCAATGGCTACATTATTAAAAATACAGAATCCCGCACATTTATAAGAGTTGGAATGATGTCCAGGAGGGCGAACTAAAGCGAAAGCGTTTTTTATTTCTTCTCCAATAATCATATCAATTGCTTGTAGATTTCCACCGACAGAAGATAGGGAAGCTTGATACGTTTTCGGAGAGACAACTGTATCAGAATCAAGACTCTGTATTTGATTTGTTTTTTCACTTAATTTACACAGATTTTCGATTTCATTTATCAACTCTACTTTGTGTACATAATTTATTTGATCCAACGAAGCTTTCCTAGGATGAATTAATTTAAATTCAGATTCGTTTAAGATATTATTTTTTTTTAGAAAATCCATGATTTCAATAAGTCTAAGATGACTTTCTATATGTGTTCCTATCCGATGTTGTAAGTAAATATCATCGTAAATAATGCCTGTTGTCATAATAAAATATTTAGAGTCCTAATTTCGATATATTAAATTTAAGATTTAATTATTTTAATATTTTTATATAAACTTAAAAAAGTTTTTACATAAAATTAATTGTATATGAACAAGATCAAGAAATACAACCTAAAAATTATCATTATCGGAGAATTAGCAGTCGGTAAAACTAGCTTGGTAAAAAAATTCATCACTGGCAAATTTTCAAAAGATTATCGCTCAAGCATAGGTACAAATATATTCATTAAAAAAATAAATTTAAAAAATAATGGCGAAACAACACTTCAGTTATGGGATATAGCAGGTCAAGAGCGTTGGATAAATTTGAGACACTACTATTATACTGGTACAAAGGGTGCCATCATTGTAGCGGATTTATCGAGGAAAAACACATTTGACCAGATCGAAAAATTTTGGGTCCCAGACTTTAGACTCTACTGTGACATTGCCCCTATTATTTTAATTGCAAATAAGAGTGATTTGAAGAAGGACGTAGATGAGCATGAAATAAATACTCTAGGAAAAAATATAAACGCAAAATCAGTTTTTATTACTTCCGCAAAAACAGGAGAAAATATTGAATTGGCATTCCAAGTAATTTCTGAACTCGCAAAAAAAACTCTTGAATTAATCTGACGAAATTATGAAAATTTAGTAATTATTTGCTTTAAAATAACAGTTTTCAATCATCTTTTCGAGTAAAATTGATAAAACCACTTCTAGGCTCATAAAGAGTACCTTCCCTTAAGAGTTCAGTCACTGCATGGTCTATGAACTTTTTATCTAAATTTTCTTCTAATTCTAAGATTTGAAATATATTAACTTTCTCTAAAGGTCTCCAATTATTATCTTCAAAAATTTCTTTCAATCTATTCATTAACGTCTCAAGTTTATTAATGCTACTTCTGGATTGTCCAACAAAAATTCTATCCATATCAATTTTTCCGGTTGTTTCATCATAACCAGTGTCTTTAAGATATCTCTTAAATAATTTAAAAATTTCTTCAACATCGTCTTTAAGTACTTTTTCTCTTAAAGCCATTTTAGCATGGGCTTCGCTAAGTCTAACAAGGGCATCCAAATTTCTAGCAAGTATTGAAATGATTGCGTCTTCACTATCATATTGCCCCCTTAATTCTAAGTAAAATTCTTTGATTTTTTCCTTAGCATCATTAGTTAATACGGGATGGCATGTTCTTTTCGCATATTTAATATATTTTTTAAGGAGATTTGTGGGTATTGGAGCTAATACTTCGTCAGTTTCATCAAAACTATCTTCTGGTTCAGTCATAGAATTTTTTAATATAAATTCAGCCATCTGAGCATCAGCTGCAGCGTCAGGTCTATCAACAACAATAAATATCAAATCAAAACGGGATAAAAGAGCAGGGGGTAAGCGTATATTCTGAGTAGGTGTTTTGTATCTATCATATCTCCCAGAATAAGGATTTGCAGCTGCAATAATAGCTGTTTGGGCTTTTAATGTAGCAACAATCCCCGCTTTTGCAATGCTTACCGTGTTATGCAGAATAACTCCTTGACTAATAAATGTGTTATTCGGTTCTACTGTAATATCATAAACCCAGGGAGTATAATTCTTTCCGTTATTTTGGATACATTTAATTGTCTTAATTCTGTCCCAACAAATGTCTGAGTTTAATAATGAATTTAAATAGCTGATTTCTTCTTCAATTTCATTAATTTTATTTTTAAGAGAGGTAAGAATCTTTAATCTTAATTTTTCCCTCTGTTTTTTATCATATCCTCCTCTTTCATAATAATCAATATTACTTCGATTGAGTCCAGAAATTTGGCTTAGAGTTTCCTGAGAATAACCCGTCTCATTTCTAATTTCCTTAATATCTATATTTTTATTAAGTACTTTTACAATTTTTATGAATTTATTTTTGATTAGAGCTACCTCTTTTTGAAAAATATTGCGTGTAATTCCATAATTTTCTTTTAAATGTCGGTAGAAATACCCGTCATAAGCAATAGCTAATTTATACTTAAGATTAATAATTATTTCTATTATTGATGTTGGAAATATATCATGATGATGTGTTTTGGGTATTTTAGGTTTAATAAGATTACTAATTTTTTCAAATCTATAATCATTATCTTGAATGATCTCTTCAAAAAACAGAATCAATGATTGCGCTCGAATGTAGACCTTATAGGAATCATTATACTTATCGTAAGTGATTCGAGAGTGAATTCCTAACTTCAAGAGTAAATCTTGATAATCAGCACTTAAACCTTTAGAAGAAGTTCTGTAGCATATCGCTGTAGATTCTACACTTCCATCGCCTTTAAAAGCACTAATCAAGAATTCCTTTATTATCTTACTACTACTTGATAAAATTTTATTTGGTGTGCGTTTAAATTTTGAGATTGTCATAACTTCTGGAAAATTCTCCATCATCCACTCATATAAATTAATTGATATGTATCTTAGTGTTTTTAATCCATCCTCCCGTTCATTTATAGATGGTTTAATACCGAACATTTTTTCCATCAAATAATGAAAATCTTCAAGTAAAATGTCATTCATATTTGAAAATCCTATTTCTGCACTTGATCCTTTATAATTGTGGCCTTCACTAACTAGATATCCAAGTATTCTACCTAATTTAGAATTTAAATACTTTGGAATGATTATTTTCTTGGCTATTGGGTGATTTGAACTATGATTTTCATATAACTCAACCATATTACTTGAATTTGGCAAATATTTAGGGATAGGGATGAAATCATCTTTAATGCAATCTTCTGCACTAATGCATTTTAATATTCCTTCGCGAAACGTGAATACCGGGTGTTCAGGTGTAACTACTATTGATCTTCCATTAGTAAATGTAATTTTATAAAAATAGTTAGGAGCTTTATGACGACTTACTCGATCTACTTTAGTTTTAAAAATTTCCTTAAAATTAGTTGTGTAAATTTTTAAATCATTAAATTGGAGAATTTCACAATCTTTGCCAAATAATATCTTATCTTTATTTTTCTCCATTAAATTATCGATAAGTTCTCCAATAACAATTCTTTTACCATCCACACTTAAAATCTCAGTATTATAATAATAAGATTGTTGTTCCATCGCTTCATGTAAAGCTGAACGATCTGCTGTGTCCATTTTATCGAATTCATCTATCGCAGCAACACCTCCATTAGCTAAAACAACAACTCCAGCTTCTAAGTTCATTTGTCCAGTTTCATTTTCTTTTATAACAGCAGCGGTTAAACCAACTGCTGAAGATCCTTTTCCTGAAGTATAGATTCCCCTCGGGGAAACTTCTATAGTTCCTTTCAATATTTCTGATTTTCCTGTACCTGGATCGCCAACCATGAGAATATGTATATCACCTCTTTTATAACCGCCACCAGGTTTTCTTCTTCTCGTTCCTCCAAATAGGCTTAAAGCACATGCTAACTTTAATTGATCTCTAGCATAAATATTTGGCGCAATCGATCGTCCAATTTTTCTTTGAATCATAGGTTCTTTTGAGAGGTTTTCGATTTTTTTCTTGTCTTCTTTTGAAAGATCAACTATATCATCAGTTTTATCCTCAGAATCTATGAAGTTAACGTCAATATATGTTTTAAATAATGTAGAATTATTGCTATTAGTAGACTGTGCTAAAACAGATTTGAAAGTTCCCATAAGTTTGATTCTATCACCTGGTTTGACTGTGTCAACTAAATCGTAGGTCAATACCGCCTGAACAGATCTGGGAATTCTTCCAGGAGGTAAATCCTCAGGTATCTCTTGAATCATTATGCTTTGCCAATCGATAAACTCTGAATTTTTTGAAATTAATCTAAAGTCTGTCTGAGCTTTTGCTTTACATCGTTTATTAGTACAAAACTTTGGCCATTTAATCCTCGAAGTTAACTGAATAATCTCAAATCTACTTCCACACACCAAACACTCAAAAGTTGCTTTTATTAATTTTGGTCTGATTCCAGAACTTCGAACCAGAATTCCTTTTGACCAAATGAGATTATCAATATTTTTGGCTCTTAGTCCTCTTAAATGTATGAATAATGGAGATTCTTTATCCATTGAGGTTATTCTTACAAAAAAATTGCGATCCTTTATTAACCCTCCTTGAAATTTTAAAATATTTTTGAAGGCTTCAACAGCATCTTCTAATAATGATTCTGGATCAGTTTTTATTAACTCTGCAATTTGAGGATCAAAAGATAATAAATCTTCATAAAATATAATTAAAGTACTTCCTCCCTTTGAAAAAATATTGCTTATCCGATCTTGATACTTATATTCACCTGGAATTTCTTGGAATAGCCGATAAAAATCTTCAAATTTCTGAGTTCTGTTGATCGGAACTGTAGCATTTGAGAGAGGTGTGGTCGTATTTAATCACTGTAACTTTTAATTTTTCGAATATTTAATTTAATTATTTAAAGATATTTTAATGCTGATATTAAGGGATAGGTTATTAAACAATGAATAAATAGTGGATTAAAAAAACCTAAGAGACAGAAGATTTAGTAATGATTATCTTGGAGTTATTAGCTCGTTTTGTTAATTTTCTTTTAATTTTTGTAATATAGAACATATGATTGGGTCTTGGCTCATTTCACACCTTATTTTCAATAATGATATAACTCTTTTTTTGATCTTATCATCTTCATATTTGACTGTTCGTCCAAAAATTAAAGCTATCGAACGTTGTGTTTCTAAGGAACCTTCATCGCTTAAATTTTGTAAAAGTTTTGATAATATCCTATCGAGGCCCATTTTCTGTATTATTTCAACAAAACCGTTGATAGAACTAGTTCTTACCTCTTTTACTTCATCTCCTAATAATATTAAGATTATTTCAAGGACATCTTCAATCTGATTACTAAAAATCTTAATTAATCCTGCAGACGCTTCTCTAACATTTGGATCGTCACTTTTAATACATTTTTTTAATTTTTCAAAGGGTATATGAGAACTATTTACTTCACTCATATTTGATAAAATATTCATAGCAGATCTACGAACCCAATTTTGTTCGTCATCAATTAAGTAAACCAGTTTTTCAATAATAATTTCTTTATTTTCGACGTGAGTAACAATTTTACCTAAACTTGAAACAGCTGCTTCTCGGACTATCCATTCATTATCTATTAAAGCGTTATTTATTAAAGTATCGACAACTCTGCCAGCAAGTTTATAGCCAATATACCCCAAAATTTTCACACTAGTTTCACGAATGAAAGAATCTTGATCTGATAATAAAGCCAATACATTCGGTACTGGAATAATGTCTGGAGAATTTCTAGCTATCTCTAAAATCGATTTGGAAAGAACGATCTTTACAGATAATTCTAATTCATTAAAAATATTGAAAAATTCATCAATAATGGGTTCAATTACTCGTGGATCTTTCTTAGCAGCTTCAGATATAACTAGTGAAGCTTTTTTTTTAACCTGTTTATTTTTATCATTTTTTAAAAGTAAGAGCACGGGTTTAATGTCAAGATACTCTATATATTCCTCAACTAATCCACTAATAGTAATAATACTATTTATTCTCACATCATCATTTACATCATCAAGAAATCTTAAGAGTTTATGTATTATTGTTTTAGGGTCTAATTTACCAATTTTGATTAATGTTTGAGATATTATTCCTTTTGTCACAAATTTAGAAACATCAGGAATCTCAATTAACTTCTGTACTATTAGATCTGGATTGTTTTTATAATTTTCTGCTAAAATATTTGAAATATTCTCTTGCAATTGCTCATTATCAAATTTTATAAATGTCAATAGTGTTGCCAGTATTTTTTCAGGGGAATAATTCCATAGGCGACCGAGCAAAGAAATAACACTATTTGTTAAATGGAGCTTATTAGGATCAATTTTCTTAATAATAGTATCAATGTCTAATAGATCTTTATCTTCTTCAAAATACTTTTCTAGCACATTAATTGCTGCTTTTCTAGTAAATTCATTCGGATCTGTAATCCCATCTAAGAATGGTAGAATAGGAATATTGTTTTTTTTGAATTTACCAATTTTAACAAATATATTAAAAATTGAAGCTCTCACCAAGCTTGAAGGATTTTTCATTAGAGGAATTAACCTTGAAATAGTCTTCCGATCAATTTCTTTTATATTAAGATTTTTAAGATTTTTTATTGCTGCTGCACTAATTTCGTTATTGCTGTTAAAAATTTTATCAATAATTATTTCTACAGGGATTTTTAAGGAATAATCGGATAAAAGATTTAGAATTTCCACTTGAATTCTACTATCTGGGTTATTAATTAAATTATTTAGGTTTAAATTTGATAAAAATTCATTGTCAAGAAATATTAATCGAGAGATCAATTTTAAGCCCAATATCTTCAATCTCCACTCAGGATCCTCCACAAGATTAAAAATTAATTCTCTAGGAATCTTCTCAACAAATTTAATGTCTGCTTTTAGAAGTGTCCTTACAACTGGATAAGATTTATCATAATTTGGAGATCTAAGATTCTCTATTATCCATGGCAATATTAAGAAGGGAACATCTTTCTCTAATTGAGTTAATATCTTAATACAAATTCTTCGAGAATTAGGATCGTTTTCACATATTCCATCCATTAAGGAATTTTTGAATTGCCAACTGTTAATATCTATATCACTTTTGAAGGGTATTCTCTCAAACATCAAAATCAGGGTTTCTTCTGCGTGGTTTTTTATTTGATGATTTTTATTTTTAATAAGATTAAATAATGGAATAGGATCAAAAGTTTGACCACATTCTGTTATTTTTGAATATTGAATGTTTTTAACAAAGCTATTATTTCTTGCTAAAAGAAAATATGAAGTAAATATGATTAGAACAATTTCTTCAATCACAGCTGCCCAAGCAAACAATCTATAATTTGGCACAATTTGATTCGTGATAAGCCAAATATCGAAAGTATTCTTTAACATGTCCTTGTTAACAATTAGAAAATTAACGAGTACATTAATACCTATAGACGCCATTAAATAGGCTGCAAATAAAATATCGATACCCCTATATTTTATTTTTCTTCCCCAAAATCGAGTGAAATAACCCAAAATACCAAAAAGTAATGTAACAAAGACAAAAACAGACGTCATTGTTGAAATAACTAATGTTTCAGTGAAAAAAAAAGCGATAGTTTGAATTAAGGAAACCCATGCCCATACAAACACAAATATCATTAAACCTATAATAATATAGAGCCCGGGTTGTGATTTAAATTGCTTCAAACCCCTTTTTTTATCTTCAAAATTAATAAAAATTGATCTTGTGATGTCGGGGATATGATAATAAACATTTGCTATTCCAGCTATGTATCCTTTTGATCCATAAAAAGTTAGTATCATTAAAGGATAAACTAACATCCAAGTTATCCAAATCATAATAAAGGGTAATCCCATTGCAGATAGTAAAAATGGAGGAAGTATAAATACACCCAGATAAAATAACAAAGCCGATATGACGTTTACTATTCTATAATTAGAGCGATTTATAATTTTTTTACTAATTAGTTTATGAAATGGAGATAATCCTTCATCTGATTCAGTGGATAACGCTATGAAGAGAAAATCAATCAACGGATAAAATGTGATGTAGATTAAACATATTAATAAGGGGATTATTAATATAAATGGATGCACATCTGGAGGAGTAATTTGCCAAAATTCGGGTGTCTCTAAAGTAAAGATAAATGCTACTGTTATAACTATCATGACTGACAAACTAAAAATTATTCCATATAAAAAGCATTTAAATAGATCTTTAAAATTAATTTCACCTTTTTTAACTAGCGCAACTTGTTTATAAATTATATAGAATCCAATTACGAAAAATATTATGAACAAGATGAGAAGTATTATCTCTATAACCAAAATTACCACGAGATTTTATAAGATATTAATTAATTAATATTATGTTTATTTCTTTTATTTTACATTTGTATAGTAAATATAAATAATTTATTTAAATATATTAAATATGGTGAGATGATTTTTGGAAAGGTTTGAAGATCACTTGTCCAAATCTTTAGCTCGATTAAATTTTATTTTTAGAAATAAAAAAATAACTACCGAATGTACAAGAAGTTTTCAGGGTATTTCATTATTAGGAGAGTCTTTTGGTCCTTTTGAAAAAGGAAAAAAATATAAAATGAAATTATTTACGGTTTTTCCGTTTATTGAGAATACTGTATTGAAAGTAGATCAAACTGAAAAATGTGATAATGTAGATGTTCAAAGATACGCAATTAGTGAAAGAGATGATCCAAAACTCATTAAGAGAACGAACCGATTATTTTTAAATAGAATCAAGGAACTAAAAAGATTCATGGATCTTGAAATTGATAAAGGTCACAAGCTCCCTATAGATCTCGATAGGTTTATATCTTATACTTCAAATATAGTTGATGGCCGATTATTAAAGATTTTGAAGCTTGCGAAAGCTGAAATTTCACTTGATGATGAAAATAGATTAACGGAATCTGAAAAATTACTGTATAAAGATTTATATAATCTTATCAAAACATGGAGAGATTTTTTTTTGGTGTTTAAATAATAATTTTAAATTTAAAGCTATTAAATTTTAAAATTCATGAGAATCTAATTTTCTTTACTCCATATTTCTTAAAATAAACTTCAATTTCATTTTTAAGCTGTTTATCTGGATTCAATTTTGGTAATAAATCTAAAGC
>CAZRBD010000012.1:0-43473 GCA_964598265.1 uncultured archaeon | reverse complement strand
TTCGTATGGTGATGAGATGATTTCTCAATTAGCAAAAGAGGGGATCAATATGGATTATATTCTCAGAGATCCAAAAATTTCTAGTGGTGTTGCTTTTATATTAATTGATGAAAAAGGAGAAAATATGATAAGTGTTGCCCCGGGTGCAAATTCTTTATTAAGTCTTGAAGAAATCCGATTTTATGCAGAACTTATTAAAAAAGCTAAGATCTTAGTAGTGCAATTGGAAATACCTATGGAAACAATTCGAGAAATATTCATTATTGCCTCTGAAGGAAATGTTATAAAAATATTAAATCCTGCTCCTTCAAAGCCAATACCTCCTGATTTATTTAAGTTAATAGATATAATTATTCCAAACAAAGGTGAGTTATTTCAATTATTTTCATTTCTTGGTTTTAGAGATTTGGAAACAAAAGGAAAACAAAAAATCTTAGAAATTTTAAAGAGTATTTCAACCTTCGGTTTAAAATACATTATAACGACATTAGGAAATAAAGGTTCTATTATATATTCTAAGGATGATAAAGACATTACTGAAATTTCCTCCCCAAAAGTAAAAGCAATAGATACAGTTGGAGCTGGTGATTGTTTTATTGGAGTTTTTGCAGGTAAATTAAGTGTGGGAGAAAAAATTGTAAATGCTGTTAAATATGCAACTATCGCAGCATCTATAGCAGTAACCCGGAGAGGAGCTCAGAAATCGATGCCATTTTTGAAAGAAATTGAAGCTAAATTTAAGGAAATATATAACTAAACGATTTATAAAGAGGATTTAATTTGGATAAAGAAGTTATTCCAACTAATAGGAGTACTTTTCTGAGAAGAAATAATTCTCAAGAGCTAATAATTGAAATAGAAAATAAAAGAATTAAGGATATTTTTCTAATTAATGGGCCAAATTTCATTACTGAGGGAATTTCAGTTTCAGATTTAATAATTAAGCCAAAAACTTATTACATGATTATAAATAATGGAACAAAACGAATCACAATCAAGTATAATCAGGATATTTCAAAACATAATATTGTCTATAACCCATATAAATTTGAGTTTTCAAGAGAGATTACTTTTAATAGGTATTTTTTTGAAGAAAAATACGATATTCCAGAGGGCTATATTGATATTCTTGCTAAGTGGTACAGCTTTAAATTTATTTACCCTGATTATAATCTAATTTTTGTTCGTCCTGAATTTGGAATTTCAATACAAATTCATTATTATAGAAAAGAATTTTGGGAAATTTTAAAGGGAGAACCTATCGTTATAAATGGGAACAAAATCTATTATTTCGTGAAAAAGGGGAGAAAATTCCAAAATCCGGTCAAATCTTTCCACTCTATAATTAATGCAAATAAAGAGGAAAACACTTTTATTATGTTAAAAGAGAAATGGAGTGGAGATTTCGATGAAAATGATATTAAACGTGTTTTTAATCCAAACCATTATCTATAGTATTAATTAACACCAATAAAGCTTTTTAGCCATGTAATTAGCAGAATTTAAGGAACAGCGCGATTTTCTACAAAAATACATCTTAGCCTTTTAAGTTTTATGATTTTTGCTATGTTAACCTAAAAGTTAAAATTTAATATAAAACTAAAATCCTTACCGTATTAAATTAGATAAGAAAAAAAATATTGAATAGAATAAATGGAATAAGCAGATTGGTTAAAAAATGGCTCCAAATGAACAACCTAAAGAAGGAAATCAAGGTAAAATAGATAAGGATTCTGAGAATGGTTCAGAAAAAGGATCAGATTTTGAGAAAGAGAAAGAAACAACAGTGATTCTAGATAAAGAGGAAAAATCAGATAAAGTAGAAGAGCTAGACACAAAAGCAGAACTAGATAGATTAAGATTCAAATATAGAGGATTTACGTTAGAGGATTTAAAGAAAATGAATATGGATCAATTTATTCAGCTTTTACCAGCAAGAGCAAGACGTTCATTAAGACGAGGATTACCTCCAAGACAAAAAAAATTGCTTGAAAGATTACGAAGAGCCTATAGGGCTAAGAAACGAGGGAAAGATTTGCTAACACGAACTCACGTGAGAGATATGATAATTTTCCCGGAGATGGTAGGATTAAAAATAGGAGTATACAACGGAAAAGTTTTCGGAATAGTTGAAATAAAACCAGAAATGATTGGTCATTACTTGGGTGAATTTTCATTGACTAGAAGACGAGTCCAGCATGGATCACCAGGAATTGGAGCCACAAGAAGTTCGAAATATGTTCCATTAAAATAACTAAAACTAAATGAGTTGAGATTAAATGCCAAACTGGAGTTATTCATTTGTAGAACAAAATTACGATTCTGATAGGATTGCAAAAGCTTCAGGTCGAGATATCAGAATCAAACCAAAACATGCAAGAGAAATCTGTGCAGTAATTAAAGGAATGAAAGTTGATCAAGCAAAAAATTTTCTGGAGAAAGTAATTCGATTAGAGCAATCTGTTCCATTTAGACGTCATAAGAAAAAAGGAGCACATCGAAAAGACTTAAAACAATTTAAATGGCACTCTGGAAAATATCCTCAAAAGGCTGCGGCACGAGTATACGAAATCATGACAGCTGTAGAATCGAATGCAGAATATAAAGGATTAGATATCGATATATGTAGGATTATTCATGCCGCAACACATAGAGGGAGAATTATAAAGAGATACATCGAACGTGCTCATGGACGCAGTACAGCACGATTCAAACATCTTTCGCATGTAGAAATTGTGATTTATGAATTTCCGAGTTAGTTCGCGCTGGTTTTGCAGGTATTGATCTCCAACGAACTCCGCTTTGAGTAAGAATCACATTAAAAACCTCACGTCCAGTTTTAGTAATTGGAAAGTCCCCTTCCTTCCTTTTATAAGAGGATTTCATTAAAATCTATTCGTCTTTTACGAGATCTTATTTAATTTTATCTTAAATATAATTTAAATGTTAAATTAAGCTAATTCATATTATTGCATCAAAAAATTGTCCATACTACCAAACTGAAGAAAATTCTATCAAGTTATTAGATGACGAGTCATTTGAAGTATGGGAATGTTTAGAATGTGGAAATAATTTTGAAATAAAAAAGAATTAAGAGGCTTATTATTTTACTTATTACATTTTTAAACTTTATCTTTTAGTTTCATATTTTAATAAAATTAAAATTTCATTATTTCTTTATTGAGTTATCAAATGAATATTTTAATAATATAACTTAATGGAGAGTTAATTGCCACTAGTAAAAAATTTCATTGAGCAAGGAATCAAGCTAATGCAGATAAATGAGTATCTTCGTTCCGAGTTAGTTCGTGCTGGTTTTGCAGGTATCGATCTCCAGCGAACTCCACTTGGAGTAAGAATCACATTGAAAACTTCCCGTCCAGGTTTAGTAATTGGTAATTATTTTTATCGCTTCGATAAAATAGCCTAAAGGCGGAAAGAGAATTCAAGAGATAACAGATGTGCTTCAAGAAAAATTTGGGCTAGAAAATCAAAAAAAGTTTTTTTTTTTGAGCTAATTGCCCCAAATTGAGGTCGAAGAGGTCGCAGAACCAGATTTAGATGCCCAAATAATGGCAGAAAGATTGGCATATAGTCTTGATAGAGGTAGACATTATAGGAGAGCAGGTTATTACATTCTTAGAAAAGTAATGGACGCTGGTGCGAGAGGAGTAGAAATTATTGTTTCGGGAAAAGTTACCTCACAACGTGCTAGAACGCAGATATTCCGTGCGGGTACAATGTCTAAATCGGGACAACCCGCTCAAGAGGGTGTAGATAAAGGTGTAGCGATATGTATTCAAAAATCGGGCGTACTAGGCATAATTTGTAAAATTATGAGAGCTGATACAAAATTGGGAGATGGTGTTACAATAAAAGAAGACCTCTTGATTAAAGCTCAAGCAGAAATAGAAGCAGAATTAGCAAAAACAAGAGCGGAATATGTGATTGAAGAAGTAGAAGGAACTTTAAGTGAGGATGATAAAAAACTAATTGATGAAGTAGACGAAGAGGATGTCTCAGAAATCTCTGCTGTTCCTGATATTGAAGTAAAAGATATAGATTCAGAAAAAGAATAATTATAAGAAGAATATAACGTGGATTATTATGAATATTTTAACTGCTGAAAAAGTTCGAGAAATGGATAAAAGAGAAAGAGAGACAACTTTAATCGGTTTAAGGGAAGAATTAATGTTACTTTACTCAATGCAAACTGGTGGAGGTTTAGCAGATAATCCTGGTAAAGCAAAATTAATACGAAAGCAAATTGCAAGAATACTAACGGTAATAAATGAAGAAAAGAGATGATTAATCCCAAATATTTAATTTATCATGATTTAATTGGAATTCATGGTTATGCTAAACCGATATTTAGAGGTAGTATGAAGAGTTTTTCAGATATAGGTATTATAATTAATGAAACAAGAAATATGTTAATTACAGAGAAGGATAATAAAATCAGGAAATACATTAAAAAAGATTATATCTTTAGGCTAAAACTACCAAATTACAAGGATGGTATTGATAATTATTATTTAGAAGTTCACGGTAATAAGATTGTTGGATTACCGGTAAATAGATTAAGGAGTTTAAAAAAGAAAAGATGGTTTAAAAGATGAGTAGAAATATTGGTATCCCTGGTATTACACCTCCAAAGGCAAAAACCGAGGATTGTAATGACCAATCTTGCCCCTATCATGGAAATACACGCATAAGAGGCAAAATTACTCAAGGGATAGTTACGAATAAAAAATCGAAAAATACTATAATAATCAGACGTGATTATGTTCAATTTATTAAAAAATATCAAAGATATGAGCGTCGTAATGCACGACTAGCATGTCATTTACCAGAATGTTTAATACAAGAAATCGAACTTGGAGATTTAGTAAAAGTAGGAGAATCTCGTAAAATTTCTAAAACTAAAGCATTTATCGTTTTAGGAAAAATTTTGAGAGGGTCATCATAAATGGGAAAAAAAATTTTTAAAAAAAAAAAAAAAAAAAAAAGTGAGAATAAACAATGGGTACTAGAAGAAAGATGGGGAGAAAGACATATTCAAAACCCCGAACAAGTTATGGTGTACAAAACGGATCGCGCATTGTAATTGCTGATAATTCAGGAGCTAAAATAGCTCAGATTATTAATGTAGATGGAGCTAAAACAAGGCTGAGAAGGTTACCTAAAGCGTCTGTTGGGAGCGTTTGTACAGTCACAATTAAAAAAGGAAAGCCGGAATTACGAGGGAATATTGTTAAAGCAGTAATAGTTAGGCAAAAAATGATATATCGAAGATTAGATGGAACGAGATTGTGTTTTGAAGATAATGCTGGAGTATTAATAACTCCGGAAGGAGACCCTAAAGGAACTGAACCACTAGCAGATTTCCTGCAGTACAGTAAATCCGGGGTCCAATCGCAAGAGAAGCAGCAGAAATGTTTCCTCGATTAGCGTCAATTTCATCTTTAATTATATAACGAGAGGGATCAAAATGAAAATTAAATCAACTCAACCAAAAAAGCAAAGGAAAGCTTTATTTAATTATAAAAACCACCAGCGTTCTAAATTATTTACTGTACGAGTTGCTGATTTTCTTCGGGATGAGTATGGGATAAAAAAGATGCCTGTTAGAGTCGGGGACGCTGTAAGGATCACGCGCGGTGAATTTAAGGACTTTGAAGGAACAATTTTAGAGGTTACAAAAGATTTAAAGTGTAAAATAAAGGAAGCCCAATTCGAGAAAACCGACGGAACCCAGTTTCATCCTTCAATTCATATTTCAAATTTAGTAATAACTAAGTTTCTAAAAGAGAAAAAAATGGATCCTTGGCGAGCAGCTATGATAGAAAGAAAAGCGTTATATGGATATCGTGAAGAATTAACTGGACCAAAGAAAGGAAAAGAGGTAGAAAAATAAATTATGACAAGACATGGTGGTCAAAAAGTATTAAAAAGGCTTAATACGCCTTCACATTTGCAAATTAAGAGAAAACACGGAAAATTTTTTATTAAAGCATCCCCAGGACCTCATCCAAATAGGTATTGTTTACCTCTTCTTCATATCTTACGGGACCTCCTTAAAATTGTTGATACTAATAGAGAAGCAAAAAAATTAATAGGATTAGGTTATATAAAAGTTGACGGGAAAATTGTGAGAAATAAATCATTTCCTGTTGGTTTAATGGATGTTATTTCTATAGAACAACTAAATAAGCGTTACAGAATACTTCCAGATTCTCATCATGGGTTAATACTTAATGAAATTTCTGAAGAAGCGAGTCATTATAAATTATGTAGGATAAATAATAAGACAACTGTTAAAGGGGGTCACATTCAATTGAATCTACATGATGGGAAAAATATTATAATTAGAGTTCAAGATCCTAAAAATCCAAAAGAGGATGTTTATAAGAGGATGGATGTCCTCAAAATTACAATTCCTGAACAGGAAATCAATAAATTAATCAAATTTAAAGAAGATAATTTAGCAATTATCATGTCTGGTAAAAATATCGGACAAGTTGGAAAAATTATTAGCATTTTAAAGCGATTTGGTCCAAAAGCAAGTACTGTATCTATTCAGCATAATGGAAGTCACACAGAAACTTTATATGATTACACATTTGTTATTGGAGAAGAAAATTCTGAAATAAATCTACCATAAATTGAGATATTAAAAAATTATTAAAGAAATACTAATAAGTGGAAAAACAATGTCAACCAAGGCTAAAAAAAAATCAATGGATGCCCTTTCAAAAGAGTTCAATGAAAAATGGAAAAACCCAATGAAAAAACCTTTTTTAGAAAAAATAGTATTAAATATTGGTGTTGGTATGGGAGGCGAAGAATTAGAAAAAGCCGTAACTGTGTTAGAAACAATAACAAACAAGAAGGCAGTCAAAACCTTGTCAAAGACAAATGTAAAAGAATTTAATTTGAGACAAGGTCGTCCGATCGGTACAAAAGTAACTGTTCGAAGGCAAGAAGCTGAAAAACTGCTTAAAAGGCTATTAATAGTAAATAGTAATAAGATATTAAGAAAAAGTTTTGATAATTATGGGAATTTTGGCTTTGGAATAACAGAACATATTACAATACCTGGTATTGAATATGATAATGCAATAGGAATATGGGGTTTAGATTGTGTTGGAAGAGTTGTCAGACCAGGAATGAGAGTGAAAATTAGAAGAAAAAGTAGATCCAAAATTCCAGCACATCATTATGTACCCCGTGAAGAAACTCAATATTTTTTAAAGCAAAAATTTGGAGTTGATATTGTACAAAAATTAGAGTTAGATTATATTTAATTATAAGAAGGTGAAAATAAAATTCCACAGGGTAAACGTTATGGTAAAGGACAGAGAGAATGTAGAAGATGTCACACGCACCGAGGTATAATTCGACGTTATGGATTATACATTTGTCGCAGATGCTTCTATGAAATAGGAAAAGATATTGGATTTAAAAGATATGAATAAATAAGAAAAATATTAAACCGTGAAGATTTATGGTAAATACTTTAGCAGATGCATGTTGCGCTCTTAAAAATGCTGAAAGAGCACGTAAAAAGGAGGTAGTTATCTGTCCAGCATCAAAAGTCTTGCAACACGTATTAAGAATATTCCAAAGACAGGCTTATATTGGAGAATTTGAGAGATATGATGATGGACGGCAAGGAAAATTTAAAATTGCTTTACTGGGGAAAATTAATGAATGTAGTGGATTAATGAGATTGAATTACAAAGTGACTCAATACGATATGCTAGAAAGAAACTTATTACCTGCACCTGGATTAGGTATAATTATTTTAACTACAAATCAAGGAATAATGACGATGAAAGAAGCAGAAGAGGAGAAGATAGGTGGACATGCTCTTTGCTACATTTATTAAATCAATATGAGATGTAAATAAAATGGTAAAAATAGCATTTTTTAAAGAAGAATTAGAAATTCCTGAAGTTGTTGCAGTCACATTAGAAGGAGGCCATCATATTAAAGTTAAAGGAGCTGAAGGTATTGTAACAAAAGACTTTAGCCATATGAGAGGCATTAAGGTTTCTATTAATAATAAAAAAATTATCTTTTCTACAAACTTTCCAAAAAGTGGAACTCTTGCTTTAATAAAAACCGTAGTAAGTATTATAAACAATTTAATAATTGGTGTTCAAACTAATTATAAATACGTTTCAAAAATCTGTTATTCTCATTTCCCTTGTAGTGTAAAAGTTGATGAGAAAAACCATATGTTATTTGTTGAAAATTTTTTGGGGGAAAGAGCTCCTAGAAAATCAAGATATCCCAGCGAAGTAAAGGTTGAATTACAAGGAGAGGATGTTTATTTTATCGGTCCCGATAAAGAAGCACTAGGTCAAGCAGCAGCTAATATTAAGAGATCCTGCCGTATTCGGAAAAAAGACCCTCGTGTTTTTCAAGACGGGGTTTATCTTTACAAGAAAATGAGTGGAGAGGAAATTACCTGGGAAATACATTAAAATAGGGTGTTAAACATGGTACAAGATAAAAGATTGATGAAACTTAGGAAAAAAATGAATAAAAAAAGACCTTCTTTTAGAAGAGTTGAATCATGGAGGTATAAGAGGGTTAAGGATCCCTGGAGGAAAGCAAGAGGAATTGATTCAAAAACTCGACAGAAGAAAAAGTCTGGTGTTAAGGCACCGGGTATTGGCTATAGAGGTCCAAAAAAAGTTAGAGGTTTACATCCCTCTGGATATGAAGAAGTTAGAGTCACTACAATAAATGACATATTAAATTTAAATAATAAAAAACATGCCCTTAAAATTTCAGGAAAATTAGGTGCTAAAAAGCGAGTCGCTCTTATTGATTACAGTCTTAAAAGAGGTTTTAAAATCTTGAACCTTGGAGTCTCTCAAAAAGAAATAGAAGGTTTAGAAGCAATGGTTGACGCACCCATTCCTGACTTAGAAAGCGAAGAACTAATTGATGTTGATGATTTAGAAGATTCCATTGATATAGAGGACTTAGATTAACTATTAAAGGAGAAAATAAAAGTGAATTTAAAACCGCAAAAAAGAATGGCTGCAGATATTCTCAAATGTGGAGAAAACCGAGTCTACTTTGATCCATACCTTGAAGAAGATATATCCCTAGCGATTACACGTGAAGATATTCGTAATTTGATAAAGCAAGGAGCAATCAAGAAAAAATATAAAAAAGGGATTTCAAAATACCGTAAGAATTTACAGCACGAAAGGAAGAAAAAAGGGAGAGGAAGGGGATTAGGTAAAAGAAAAGGTACAAAATATGCCAGGACTCCAAAAAAGAGGGCTTGGATTAGAAGAATCAGACCACTTAGGCGAGAATTAAAGAAATTGAGAGATAGAAAATTAATTACGACAGCAAATTATAGAAAATTGTATAGGAATGCAAAAGGTGGGATGTTTACAAGCGTTGCTCAATTAAATCGATACATTAATGAAAAGGAATTAATAAAAAGAGGTAAAGGTCGTTAAAAATGGCAAAGGGTCCAAGATATCGCATACAATTCAGACGACGTTTTGAGGGTAAAACAGATTATCATAAACGGTTAAAATTATTAAAATCAAGAAAGTTAAGAGTCGTAATTAGAGCTTCAAATAACCATATTAGAGTTCAAATTGTTAAATCCGAATTAGGTGGAGATAAAACCCTAGTCTCTGCTTTTTCTAAAGAATTAACTTTAAAATACAAATGGATTGCTAATACAGGAAATATCCCCGCAGCTTATCTAACAGGGTTTTTAGCTGGAATAAAATCAAAAAAACTTAACATCCAAGAAGCTGTTTTTGATTTAGGTATCTTTATCCATAGAAATCGAGTACTAGCTGCTTGTAAAGGGATTATTGACTCTGGTCCGAAAATTCCTTATCGAGAGGAATTTTTTCCAGAAGATCTAGAAGAAAGAATTAAAGGTTTGCATATTGAAAACTATGCCAAGGTACTGAAAGCAAACGAACCGGAAAAATATGATCAAATATTTTCTGGTTACCTAAACAATCAAAAAGTTGATCCAGTGAAAATTAGTCAATTGTTTAAAGAATCATTAAAATTGATTGAAAATAGCGTATAAAAGAGTGAAATTAAATGAGTCGTTTGAGAAATATGGATGAAGAATGGGTCCCCAAGACTAAACTTGGAGAGCTAGTTAAACAAGGATTAATAACACTGGAGAAAATCTTCCAAAATAATCTTGTAGTAAAAGAGAAAGAAATTATTAATATTCTCTTGCCACTAATCTATATAGTAAAAAGAAGAAGAAATTATTAAAAAAGTTTAGAAGGTCTAAACATTAAGATTAATCTTAAGAACGAATGCTCTTCATAGAATGTCTGAATTCTCGAGTAAATTTTCTCATGTGGCATCCTCATCTAAATTTGAATTTATCAATGATCTATTGCAACAAAATAAAATTCTGACTGTAAATACTCGTGGAGTGACCAATAAGGCGAATAAGGACTTTAAATTTGGCAATGATGTAATAGCAGCGATATCACAGATAGTAGAATCTGCTCAGAATAAACATTTTACATCAGTTTCTTATCTTCATGGTTCTCCAGGACATGAACAAGTACTCCCTAAAATTCTCAACGAAATGTCAGAAGCTGTAGGAATAGAAGTTTTATTGTATAGAAGGAATCCAAATATAGGAGGGGATAAATACTTAACTGGGCATGTAGATGTAATTTTAATTATCGGAGATATTGTTCTTATTGTTGACTACAAACCTGATATGACACCAGGTTTTTCTACTACGAGAATATACGATAACTTTGCAAGATCTTTCCCTCAAGTAGCTTCCTATGCTTTAACGGCCAAGGACCAACTCAAATTGCAGAATAAAAAAATATATAGCGTTACTTTCAATAAAGATGCCGCATGGGTCTATGAACCGGAATTTATGCTTAAAGAAATGAACGATTTTATGTTAGCAAACGCCCAGAACCCCGACCTACCTTGGAACGATTATTTTGACTTAAGATAGTATAATACAAAAAACTTTTTTTTCATTCTTTTTATTTATTTCAGAATCGCAAGGTAAGTTTCTCTATTATCATCTAATTCGTAGATCCTTGAGGCAAACTTTAGCTGGGACAATTTGTTATGAATTTTATATTCTGGTACTTCAAAAGCATGTCTTAAGGTTTTAAAGTCTGTGTTTTGGCCCTTTATGGTACGTTCTTTTATAAAGTTGTAGACCTTTTCTTCAAATTTTCTTTCAAGGCTTTTAATTTCCGGAGTAAGTTTCAATGGATTACCTTTCAAAACTATTTGATTAATATATTCCAAATCATAAAACGTCTCAGGTAATGATTCTAATCCTGTGTTTATAATAACTAACTTATCTAACATTTTAAGATTTCCAATACATGAAGGAAGTGATTTTAAGGATACATTTCTTATTTCTAACCATGATAAATCTTTTAACTTGCATATTGTATCAAGAACTCTTTCAAATGATGTATAAACGCGGGTCTTTTCCCTTATTAGAAGGTGTACTAAATTTGGAAAATTATCAAATGCGTCAGGAATAGTGGCATGACCCAATGTAAAAATTTTTAAAACTTTCAACGGTTCTATTCTTACGCTAAATACAATTTTTTTTTCCTCTGTACCAATTAATATTTGCAACGTCTCTAATTTTTTAAAATCCTTCACGACCTCTGGGATACTATTAAAAGAGTTATTAAGAACTAATTCGAGGTCATGTACGTGTCCATTTTTTACTGTGAATAATAGATGGTAATCATGATCTTCATGGCGAAATTCATCATTATCGAATGATGTTATTAACTTATATTTTTGTTTTGTCAATCTTTTAATCTCCAAAATCGCATTCGCTTCTTCTGGAACCAGAACTCCATTTATTATTTCGTCGTGATTCAAATTGGATACATACCCTTCGTTAAAGAGAAATTTTTGGACCCAATACGAGCCAAATTTCAATCTTTTGGCTATCTCTTCCTTAAAGACTTTCTTGGCAATTGGATCTCCTACTTCCGTCAGTTTTTTTAACAACGGAAAGGCTAAATTCGAATGGATCAATCGTGTGTCATATCTGTTCTCAAACCAAACTTGTAAATTTGAACAGTGTACCCAAAAGCGCGTGTCTTCGGATATTTCAATTATTTGAGGGTCACTTTCCGTTTCTAAAAATTGGTCTTTGGCTTCAATTAGCTCATCAATTGAGTCTAACTCGAGTAAGTCTTCTAATTTATCTACTTTTTGCTGTACCAAAACGGATTTACATTGATTGAATAACTCATCATTCACATAGATATTTGTTATTCCTTCCTCAAGTTTCAATGTAATAAACGGATTTACCTTAAATTCAAGCATTTGGTTCAATAAATATAAGGTAAAACACCCATTTAAACTTAAAGTCTGTCTACGATTCTAAATAAAAAAATTAAAATTCTATAAAATATTTATTTTCTAAAGTAATATTGAAATACTGTAGTTCCCTATAATTTTGTGTTAAAATCGAGGTTGCCTAAAAAATGAGCCGTTCGAGAAATATGGATGAAGATTGGACTCCCAAGACTAAGCTAGGAGAGCTAGTTAAACAAGGTTTAATAACTCTTGAAAAGATCTTCCAAAATAATTTAGTGGTTAAGGAAAAGGAGATAATTAATATTTTGCTCCCACAGCTTAATGAGTCGGTCGTCAAAATTTCCATGGTACAGTTAATGACTGCCAGCGGACAACGTTCTAAATTCAAAGCAGTTGTGTTAGTAGGATCAGATGGATTTATCGGAACGGCTTCATGTAAGGCTAGAGAGGTAGGACCAGCAATAAGAAAAGGAATCGATAGAGCAAAACTCTCAGTTGTACCTATCCTTAGAGGTTGTGGTAGTAAGGAATGTGGTTGTGGAGGAATTCATAGCATTCCATTCAAAACTAGCGGAAAATGTGGTTCAGTAAGAATTCAGTTAATCCCTGCACCTCTGGGAGTAGGTTTAGCATGTGCAGATAAAGTTAAACAGGTATTAAGATTATGTGGGATAGAAGATATCTGGAGTAAGACATTTGGTGATACGAGAACTAGTGAAAATCTAGTTAAGGCAACCGTTAATGCGTTAAAGAACGCTCATAAATTTAACTTTAATATATAAATAAAAGTGGTGCAAAAATGGCTATGGCAAAAAAGAAATCTAAATTAAAGCAAATTGGTTTTACTCCTAAATTATTTTTCGCAGTACGCATTAGAGGTGCTCCAGGTATGAGAGGCAAAATTCGCGATACGCTAGAAATGCTTCGAATGCATAGAGTCAATCACGGTGTGCTTATCTGGGGTAATCCTTCATATAAAGGGATGTTAATAAAGTGTAAAGATTATATTGCTTTTGGAGAGATTGATGAAAAAGCGTTAATTAGACTTTTGCGAGTAAGAGGGAGAGTGGAAGGAAACGAACATCTTACAGAAGATCATATTAAGAATTTAACCAATTTCAAAAGTTTTAGAGAATTAGCTAAAGCCTTACTAAATGGGGAAATTCAATATCGAGAGAATTTTATATTTAAAATTAAACCGGTATTTCGCTTACACCCTCCCAGGAAAGGCCATAAAGGATCGATAAAAAAACATTTCCATGAAGGAGGATCTCTTGGTGATGTTGGTATCTATATTAATGTTTTAATCAACAAAATGATTTAATAAAGGTGGAATGTCATTACAAGAAGGTTTCGAAGAAAAATATTAACAAATAGAGGAACCCGTACTGTTGGATACGGAAAAGTAGGACAGCATAGAAAAGGCGGACAAAGAGCGGGGAAAGGTAAAACTACGCAGTGGAAGAAAAGCAAGAAAAGCTATTATTTAAAACAAAAAGAACTTGGCTTTCCAGATCCAGACTGGGATTTTGGAAAGAAAGGATTTATAAGACCTCAAGATCTTAGAAGAATTTATCAAGTTAATACGATTAATGTTAAAGATTTGGATCAAAAGATCGACAATCTCGTTCTTGATAAAAAGGCTTCAAAATCAGGAAACTCCTACACTATTAATTTGAATGAAATTAATATACAAAAACTGTTAGGAAAAGGAAAAATTGATAAATTAATTAATATCACTGTAAATAAAGCTTCCCAAAAGGCAATCGAGAAAATTAAAGAAGCTGGTGGAAAGATTACTTTACCATCTCAAGCAGAATAAATGTTTATAATTTTCATAAAAAATTTCTTATCTTCTTTATTCTAGATAACATATAACACAAGGGTTCGCAAGATGGCAATAGAAGACGACTTATTTGAAGATGATTTAGAGGAGAATCATCCTGATGAGGAAAAAAGGAAAAAGTGGTTATTAATCTGTATTATTATTTTATTAGTTATGACGTTACCTTCTACATTAGCCTTTTTAGCTATTTTTTAATAACCCAAATTTTAATAAAGCATCTTATTAATTAAAGGGATTAACCCTGGTAGAATAAAGATAAATCCAAGTGTATTTCCGATTATGTGAATAATAGTAAATATTATACCAGATAAAAAATAAGGTAAAAATTCATTTATTGTTCCAAATATTGATAATACGCTGGTTAACGACGAAAATATTTGAAAAAATATCGTAATTAATGCTCCTAAAAAGCCAAATATGACCATTACAGGGAAAATAAATAGATCCCCATCCTTTTTGTAAAAATCTTTCTTTCTAAAATAATTACTTAATAATCCTCCCCATAGACCTGTTAAGCTATAGTGAAATAATTGAAAAGCTAAAAGTGGTAGTGGTGAAGGGCCAAAAGGATTGAAAAAACAAAAAATGAATGAACTAAAAAACCCTATCACCATTCCGTCTCTTTTACCTAATATAAAACCAGATAAAAATATCATTAGAGTAAACAATTCAATATTAGGAATGATTGCTAACAAATAACCTACGACTACAGATAACGCTGTAAAAGTACTTATTAGAGCTATTCGAAAAGATTTTCTTTCAAGCCATGCTAAATCATTTTCTTTTTCAGTACCTAAATCTTCTGTTTCAATTGATTTTTTTACTTCCTTTATAGCTTGCGTTTTCAACTTCTTCTATTATTGTCAATCATTAAATTTAAGATCTACATATTAAAAATAATATGCAAAGATTCTTAAAAATTTATAGGATAATTTACCCAGTGACATATCTGTCAAAAATTTTTTGCTTCAAAGAAGTCTTTAAGATTCAGCATATCTGATTCTATTGATTTGGGTGCCTTATAATATACATCATTTGGAAAATTATTAAGAGAAAACTCTGCTAATCGAAAAAGAATTCTATTAAGAGCTTTCCCTTTTTGTGTTAAACTATATTTAATTTTTACAGGAGTAGTTGAGATTACAGTTTTCTTGATTAAATCCTATGTATTACCAGACAAAAATTCGGAAACTCTTCGGAACCTCCTTTGACAAAGCGAAACAAATACACGCTAATCACTTATTAAGCTTTTATCAATAATTTTTTTAAATTATTTCTTCTAAATTACCTTGATAAAATAAAATCCTACAACAAAAAGTTAAAGTCTCCTAAGTGTTAAATAAACATGCTACTATTTTTATAATAGCCTATATTATTTTAAGATATTTGATATAATTATGACAAGAGCTAGTGTTGAAATTTTAGATGATGATGAAGAAGCTGACATCGCATCATTTATGTTAAACGCTTGCGGATTAGAATCCCAAGATTTCTATTTCAATGAGAGAATTCTTACTAAGGAAAATTTTGAAAAAAATTATAATGCCTTAGAGAAGATGCTGGAAGGGCGTAGCTTTAGGAGGGCTCCATATTTTGTGATTGGGTATTTTGCACTATTAACAGGAGCGAAGATATCCAAAACCCTACGACAAGACATACTGGAAGCAGCAGATTGGAAACACGAAGAAGGATACTGGGAAGATGTAGGATTTGCCCTCAAAAGAAGTATATTTCTTGAGGATTTCCAAAAAAAAATCCAAATCCACAAAGTAGGACAGAAATTACATACTGCAAGCTTCAAATATTCGGAAAAAGATTTTATAGATTCAAAAGTGGTTATTGGGATTGATCAATTTCGGGATTATTGTGATTACGGGAAAATTCAAGAGGTAAAACATGTAAACTTGGATAGGTGGGCTTTAAAGTCTATTCCCCAAGAAATCTTTGACCTAAAACACCTTAAATCCTTGAGCTTAGAACACAACCAAATAACAGAGATCCCAGCTGAAATTTCAAATTTAAATAGCTTAAAATCTCTTTTTTTAGATTACAATCATCTAACAATCCTTCCTGAGTCTATTGGAAAACTTTCATTACTGAAAGAATTCAGTATAACTAATAATGATATTGCAAATTTACCAAAATCAATCAAGAACTTGAGAAATCTAAAGCACATATATGTAGGGGGGACAGAAGTGAGAGTAGTTCCAAACTTCCTTAAGAATGCAAAATATGATGATTTTAATCAGACAATTTACCTCTAAAAATTTTTGTTATAAAATTAATTATTCGTTCAAATGGTAAAAAATAATGGAAAACATTATTCTCATTAAAGAAGAAATAGAATGTGATAATCCTACTGCTTTTAAAATGTTTACCGTTAATAAATTTTTAGAAAGTTGGTTAACAAATGAAGCTGATGTTGATCCAAAGGTTAGAGGTAAATATGAACTTTTTTGGGATCCCACGAACAAAGAATTCAATAGTACCATTGGCTGCAAAATTACAGGAATCGAAAAAAATAAATTTATTTCTTTTGATTGGAAGGGACCAGTTGAATTTAGTTCTTCTATGAATATTGCTGATCCTTTAACACATGTCATTATATTTATTTCTCAAAAAGATAATGACTCAAATAAGACAATTATTCATTTATTCCATACAGGCTGGAAAAATGGTCCAGAGTGGGATAAAGCTCGTAACTATTTTGAGAATGCTTGGAAAAATGCTCTACAGGATTTGAAAGATAAAATCGCGAATAAAACGTTACCTTAATATGAAAAACAACAACATTTTTTATTAGTTTTGTAATCTCAAGTTCCTTTAGAAAAACTAATTCGAAAAATAATAGTTTTTTAACTTTGCAATGCGGCACAATCGCAGCGGCACGAGTTGCGCACTATAAACTCTAATCTCTTTACTTTGTTTTTTACAAATTTTAAGAGTTCCTTGAGTTTTTTCATTTTAGAATCTTTCCTTGTTTCTTTTTTTGTTTCAATTTTTGTCTTATAACTTTATAGGATACTCAAAATTATAAATTATTTTAATTATATGAGTGCTGAATATTTCAGGATATTGATATATTCTAAATTATTAAATAATATATCGGCATTTCAGAAAACGACAAAATAACTATTATTATACTATTAGGATTTGGAGCAAATAGATTTATGTTGATCTTAAGGTTTATCTCTGAATTTTAGATGAAATATTTATGCCAATTGAATTCCATAATATCCTATTTCAAATTCTTAAAATAAATATTAACCTTTTAAAAATGCTCTACAGGATTTGAAAGATAATATCACTTCCTTAATACTAAAAACAACTTTTTTATTTTTTTTACAATCAGAATTTCTTTTAGAAAAACTAATTCAAAAAATAATACCTCGGGATGTAATTCCATACCTTTAAATATTAGGGCTAATTTTCTTCTATAGGAAACTTATCCTATAACCCAAAATATTGAATAAACTATGAAAAAAAAAGTGTTTTTTGCAGTTTTATCATTTTTACTATTTCAATTAATGTTCTCCCCTTTTCTTTTATCTATTAAAGCCGAAGGAGAGATTCCAAATAATTATAATCAAAATTTAGATTTAGATGAGGTTTATATCTATAAAATTACGGCATTTAATACGTCTGAACATCTTGAATGGGCAGATTTAGATTGGACAGCACCTTCGAAAGGATTTGCTAATACTACACCAGGTGGTCAAATCAAAGTTAATTTTACAGGTTTTTATGAAAAAAATCCCAATGATTTCTTTAATATTTTTGAAAATCCGATACCTTACATGGATATTGAGTTTGTTGTTAATCGATCAGGTATCTTAACTTCAAATACCACATTTTATAATGTTTCTGATGGAGAAACTGCTCAGAATTTACTCCTCGGTTATAATAAATTTAAATCTGGTTTCTTAATTCCTATTAATAGTTTCAGTAATTTAACACAACAAGCATTTGCCCAAGATGAACCCCCCTTTATGAACGCAACTGTAATAGTTCAGGAGACCTCAACGACCATTTCAATTGAATTCAAGCAGAAAACTTTCTCCCAACAAAAAACAATTTGCATCTATGATAAGGTTACGGGGTTATTAACATATACTAATACTACATTTATCAATTATTTCTTGGAGATGAGATTAATTAATCTACCAAGTCTGGAATCTGGATCCCTGTCTATTCCATCATTTCAAGTATCAATAATATTGGTTTCATTAAGCATATTATCAATCATTACTTATCGTTCTATCAATAACAATCTAAAAAAAAATAGAATTGAACTCAATTAATTTCTATTATTTAGTAACGTAATAACGTAAAAAATGAAGAGAAAGAACAAGGTTATCTCTCTTGGATTACTTGGTATCACTTGTTTTACTTCCTTATTCGTATTTAGTATTATTTTCCTTCCTAGTCTGCAAGCCTCAATCAATTCAAGTAATGATGATGGAAGGACACTACAAGAAGAAGTTTCAAATATTACAATTATCATAGATTATTCAGGGGTAAAAGATAATGAAATATATTCGAATATTACTTTGACTAATTATAACACGACAGTATATGATGCAATACTTAAGTGCAGCGAAATAAAAGTTCAGGATTACGGTTGGGCAATATATGTGAAAGAAATTAATGGAATAGGTACCGGTTGGACCTATACTGTAAATGAAGACCCCCTTCCCAATGTTCCTGTTGATTATTTCTACCTAATGGATAATGATACTGTAAAATGGACCCACATTCTTTAAAAAGAATTACACAGAATTTAGTATGACACTTCTTTAGTTAAGATTTTTTTTAAAACAGGTTCCATTTCCCTGAAGGCTTTTCTGATTTTGTGGAAATAATACCCTAACTTGTAACTTTTGCTACAATTAGTAAAAAGCATGAAATTATTTTCCTTTGATCCTACTAAAATGATTGTGTATCCTTTCGTTCCACTAATAACAATATCTCTCAATTCCCCTTGATCTAACCCCTGACTAATTTTTTCTCCTAATGAAATTAAAGTTGCTGGACTTGCGCTATAAATATCCCAAACAACATCAGCGGTTTCAGAACTCGCAATTCTTAATCCTGTTTTTGAAACAACAGCAGTTCCTTCCAAATCTGTTGAGGCTTCCAATCTTTCTAAACTACGCATTAGTTCATCTAAAATCTCTTGACTTATATCAATTTCGGAGTCCTTTACTTTTTCCAATTTAAACACCTCTGTTAATATAATAATAATTATGAGAATTTAAATGTTTTTTAGATGAAAACTTCTTAATTCCTTAAGATAAACGGAATCCCCTTTTTTTAACATCGATTTTTCATTCTTAATTCCAACTATTACAGCTCCTTTAGTCCCAAACGTATTTAAGACTTTAGTAAAAGGAGGTTCTAATTTTTTTCCTATTATTTTCTTTGCCCCTATAACACTTTGGGCTAAACCTGTACAGATAATGCCTTGGGTATGGTCAAGATTCTTAATTGTTCCTCTCTTTATCTTAAATTTATAAAATAATGGTGCTAATTTATGAATCTCTACGAGTTCTGCTGCTCCCAATATTCTTAATGTAGTAGGAGGTAAATCTAATCGACTTAGCAGCATTAATGATTTCTCTTTTCTAATCAAAATATTTTCTTTAAATATTATTATTGCCTTGAATCCTTTTTCTTTATTTGTTATTGTTGTTTGAACTTTTTTTCCATCCAACTCATAGTAGGGGTAGATAAATCCATTTGTAGTTAACATACCTAAAGTAATATGAATTTGAGTACCAAAATTGGTCCGAGGTTTAAATAAAATATTATTATTCACGGTAACGTCAATAATCGTGCAAATCCTAAAGGCATCTGGGTTGTTTGTTGCATAACAACCTCGATAAACTTTGTTCAAGTCCAGACTTTTTATATTTATTCCAACTCGATCCCCAGCTTTAGCAGAATTTACATTTTGATGGAAAATTTGTAAATTCTTTACCCGTCCTGAAGTTTTTAATGGTAAAATTATTAAATTTTGATTCGTTTTTAATGTGCCCCTTAATATTGTACCAGTTAGTACTGCTCCCATTCCTTTGATCGGAAAGTGATGATCAATGGGAATGATAATATCACCCTCAGTTTCCCTATTAATTTCTAAGGAATTGATTATTTCTAATATTCCCTCTTTTAACTCTTCAAAACCTAATTTTTCCTTTGCTGATACCGGAAAAATAGGTACATGAAAACCATAAGAAGTAGATTCAAAAAATTCTCTCGTTTTTTCTATTTCACGCTCAATATTACTAGTAAAAAGATCAATTTTGTTAAGAATAACAAGAATTTTATTAATGTTAAGTGATTCCAACATAATTAAATGTTCTCCAGTTTGTATTTGAGGGCCTTTATTAATATCAATTATTAATAAAGCATAATCAATAATTTCTACTGAAGAAGCACTAATTCTTATCAAATCAGCATGACCCGGACCATCTACTAATGTTACAAGATATTTATCAATAGTAAAACTAGTAAAACCTAAATCTATTGTAATCCCTCTTTCCTTACTTTGTGGGTGTGCATCAAGACCAGCAGTAGATATTATTTCACTGAGAACCTCTGCAATTTTAGTTTTACCCGAGTCAATATGCCCGAATAATCCAATATGGATTGGAATTTTCATTTCAATTTGCATATCCACTTAGTAAATAAATTAAAAGAATAAATACGTTGGTAATGCAGATGCCATTAAATAATAAATAAATTAAAGAATTTAAAAATTGGACTCAATTAATTTTATTTATAATTTTAATTTAAGATATCATATAAGATATTAACTAAATTTTATGATGAATTGATGAGTCCTAAGTTTTGTGTATATTGTGGTGCCCCTGTGAAAGAAACTGACAAATTCTGTATTATTTGTGGTAAACCAATGCTCACTGATATCCCTAAACATGAAAAAACGCCAGATATAAAAGATAAAATAGTAAGTGAAGAAAAAGCAATAGAAGAAACGGAAGAAGATCAAGAGATATCTGAAATAGATGAGAAAAAAGATAAAACGAAAAAAAAATCCAAGAAAGGGAAAGCAAGTCAAAGTGTTACCCCACTTCCAGATAAAGTAAAGCAACAATTGTCTTATTATGTTGAATTTAATGATATTCAAATTAAGAAGACAGTATTAGTAGAGAAGTTAAATGAGATTTCAAAGTCTACTAAAGATGATAGATATGATTATGATTTTGATTTTAAAAAGGAGATTAATATTAAATTAGAAGCCGTAAAAACTTTGATAAGTGAATATAAACAAAAAGAATTAGAAATAAAACAAAATTTAGAAGACCCCTTTATAGTTCAAAGAATAGATAGAGATATTGAAACTAAAATATTTCAACTTGAAAATTTATCAAGAGAGCATAAATTACGTAAGGTTGATAAAGAAACTTTTCAAAAATTAAAAGAAAAGTATAAACAAGAAAAGTTTGAGTTAGAAACCGAAAAAAAAGAATTAGTTGCAGGAATGAAAATATGGATTCAAGAATTAAAACTAGAAAAAGTAGAACTCTCGGGGGAAAGAAAATTAAATAAGGGAAGATATCATGCTAAAGAGATTGATAAAGATGACTATATCAAAAAAGAAAAAGAATTTGATTTAAGAACAAAAAAAATAGAAAGTAAAATTAGTACATTGGAGAAATTGGCAAAATAAGATTGCTTGTAAAAATATATTTAACAAGTATTATTTTATAATTCGATAAATATGAGAAATAAATTAATTGCGATGATAATTTTGCTTATCGGATTGTCTTTCTTAACAATTGGAATTATAGATGGTCAATTTAATTTAATAAACGCAATTTATAGTCAAATGTCTGCTATTCCTTAATAATCCAACATTCCTTTTTTGACTTTGGTTGCGTGGTGGTTATCAAGAAAACCCTTCTTCTGAAATAATTTTTCTTGAGTTTTCCTGAATTTATTTGTTTGATTATAATGCTGTTTACATAAGTAAATTTTATGATTTGAATTTTCTTTAAATTTCATACCCGCTTTTTCAATATATTTTTTCCACGAATTTTCTGATAATGATCGGATAGCACTTTCACGACAACCTATTATTGAGCACTCCCTATTTTTAGTAATTGTGCCTCCTAAATCACGTTTATCTCTAAGCTCCTTCGGAAACTTCACAATTAAACACTTGCTAAAAACTTTATTAGAATGAAATATTATGTTTTTTAAATATTCAATCTCTTAAAATTTTTGCGATAACATACATATGGATAAGAATAATTTGATTTTCGATGAAGACTTAATTAAAGAGAAATTATATCCATGTGATTCTCCTTTAAGAGTTTCTATCTCGGATGATTTTTTTACAAGCTCAGCTGTTATTTTTTCTATAATTCCCTATAAAGATAAGCCCTACGATTTAATTCTTATTCATAGATCAAATAGGGGTACTAAACATCGAGGTGAAATGTCTTTTCCAGGAGGTAAATTTGATCCTTTTTTAGATCGAAACCTGAAAGATACTGCTTTAAGAGAAACTGAAGAAGAAATAGGAGTTTTACATGAAAACATTAAGATTTTAGGATGTTTAGACGATTTTCCTACGATGACTCAATATATTATTTCACCCTTTATAGGTATTATTGATAAGAATCAAAAACTTATAAAGGATGAGAGAGAAGTTCAGAGAATATTGAAAATCCCTATTAATTTTTTTACTAGCAAAACCAATTTCAGAGAACAAATTATTAGTATTGAAAATGAGAAGCTTCCTGTTTTCTATTTTAATTATTTTGAAAAAGAAAATAATCAACAATATGTTGTATGGGGTGCAACAGCGTATTTAATTTCAACTTTTATTGAACAGATTTATGGATTAACAATGTCATCTTTGGGTTTAAAACGATTTAAACTTGAAAAAATAAAACAATTAAAAGACTATATCAAATATAGAGATCAAATAACTAGTAAATTTTGAAAACTCAAACAGAAAGTATAAACATGAACCAGATTGATTTAATCTTTAATAAAGACTTGATTCTTAGCAGATTAAGAACTTTCGGCTCACCTAAGCGATTAGTAATGAGTCATGATCTTTTCATTAATGCTGCTGTTTTGATTTTAATTGTCCCACATAAGAAGAAACCATATGATCTAATACTCATCAAACGTACTAATAGAAAATCTGATAAAAACTCGGGTGAAATGTCTTTTCCCGGGGGGGGAGTCCCAGAAAATTCGATCAGAAATTAGATAAGGATTACTTAGATACTGCATTAAGAGAAATTGATGAAGAACTAGGAATTTCCAGTTCAAATATTCAAATTCTAGGATGTATTGATGTCCATCTTACGCCTAAAGGATTTATAATAACACCATTCGTAGCATATACAAATGAAAATCAGAAGATGTTAAAACAGGATACTGAAGTTCATGAGATATTGAAGATACCTATAGACTTTTTTGCGAATAATAAGAATTATAGTGAAAAACTTTTTAATATTAAAGGTGATCATGTTGCTCTAGGAAGGTATGAGTACAGATCTCCTAACAACACAAAAAAATATATCATCTTTGGAGCAACATGTCATATAATTGTAAATTTTATCGAAAGAGTATATAATATCGGTTTAAAAACTCCAGGATCGAGAAGAGCAACTATCAGTGATATAAAGGATAAAATTGTTAGATGACTCTACAAAAAGATCTAAGCGTTTTCGAATTCTACTTATTAAATTTTTCCAAATTAGAAATGTAATCCGTACAATTTCTGCAATCAGGTATTTTACATAAAAAACGAATTTTGGGGAGAGGGCAAGAATGAAAGAAGGGACAACTAGAAAAAATATTTTTTAAACCAAAATCTGCTTCACTAATCATGTTAGTATCACTTTTCCATTATAATTAAATAAAAAAATAGTAAAATCACGTTTTTAAACGTAAGTAGGGTTAAGATTTAATAATTCATTTTTCTGGTTATATAATTTTCCAAATGAAAAGTTAAAACATATTGTAATATCCATATGTTATGATTAAAAATCATAAATTTCAATTAGAAATCTTAATGTTCATAATCATTAAAAAATTCTATGTTTTAAACAGTATTATCAATTTGAAACTAACTGAAAACCTGAAAAAAAATGAAGTATAGAAAGATGGGATCCCTTGATTGGGAAGTTTCCGCTCTAGGTTTCGGAGCTATGAGATTACCGATGAAAAACCAGACTGAGGTTGACGATGAAGAAGCTATAAAAATGATTCGTTATGCCATTGATAGCGGTGTTAATTATATAGATACAGCATATCCATACCATAATGGGGAAAGTGAAATAATTGTGGGAAAAGCACTGATGGATGGGTATCGTGATAAAGTCCATCTCACCACGAAATTACCTATGTGGTTAATAAAAAAAACAGATGATTTTGATGAATATCTTAATCAACAAATTGAAAGGTTACAAACCAAACCAGACATTTATCTCTTTCATGGATTGACTAAACATCGACTTGAGAAAATAAAAAAGCTTGGTTTAATTAAAAAGATGGAAGATGCAAAAGCAAATGGCTTATTTCAATATTTTGGGTTTTCATTTCATGATAATCTAGATGTATTTAAGGAGATAATTGATTATTACGACTGGAATTGTTGTCAAATTCAGTACAATTATCTTGACATTGAATATCAAGCTGGTACTAAAGGTTTACAATACGCATGGAGAAAAAAAATCGCAGTTATAGTAATGGAGCCTATTCGTGGAGGGAAATTAGCGATACCAGAACATAAGTTAGATACAAAACCAGAAATTAAAAAAACACTCGATGAATCATACGTGAAAAGACCTATGGCGGAGTGGGCTTTATCTTTCGTTTGGAACCATCCAGAGGTTTCGGTGGTTTTAAGTGGAATGAGTTCTATGCAACAGGTTAAAGAAAATGTTGAATCAGCAAATAATTCAGAAATAAATACTTTATCTGAACATGAACTTCAGACTATATCTAAGCTAAGAGAGGCTTATAATAAATATACTCTTGTCTCTTGTACAAGTTGCAAGTATTGTTTACCTTGTCCCAACGGAGTCTTTATTCCAGGGGTTATAAGATTATTAAATGAAGTTTACTATTGGGGACCAAAAGGAAAAGGCCGACTGTCATTTTTTTATAATAGAATGGTGAAAACTCAAGAAGATTTTGAAAAAAGAGTAGCTGATGGAGATGAGGTAGAAGGAGCTGCTATTTTGTGTACTCAATGTGGTGAATGCCTTGAAAAATGTCCACAACATATAGACATTCCTAATATTATGGAAAAAACCAATGCAATTTTCGAAGATGATAAGAAAATATCTGATGTATTTTAATTACTCTCTTTCTTTTTATAGATACAATATAATATAACCAAAAACTTATTTTAAAAAGATAAATAATTTGAATTAGCAATAATCAATTTCTATGGCCCTTGACGGTTGGAGTGGTCTCTGACACTGGGCTTCAAACCCAGTTATCCTGCGGAGGGATAGGGGTTCGATTCCCCTCGAGGGCCGCCACTTTTATTTTTTCTCCCATAGATTTAGTCCATTTCTTTCAACTTTTTTAATTTTACCCATTTGTTATAGGTAATAAAGGTAATTTAAAGTGTCATATCGCCGAAATAATTTCATAAAGGGGTTTTGACTCCAGATTGTTGTATCTCTCTCACGATCACGTTTGTTTAAAATTTCTTCAAGTGTTAAATCCCCATCAATTAAATCTATGATTTTCTTCCCTGTATTTATTAATTTCTTTTGATATATTTTTAATTCAGACAGAATTTCAGTTTTATTAAAAATAGGTTTGCCATGGCCAGGCAAAAATACATTAAAATCGAGATTTAATAATTTATTAATTGATTTATAAAAATCATTAACATTACTCGTTGTATTGCTAACCCATGGCCTGCCTACCAACTCCACATCGCCTGCGATGAGGATACCTGATTTATAGAAACAACAATGTCCTGGTGTATGACCGGGGGTGTGAATAACTTTAAAACCTCCCGGTATAAGATCTCCCTCCTCAAATAAACGATCAGGGATAGTTTGTCGGTATCCTATATACTTGAAGATGGATTTATAATGAGTCTTTGCTTTACCATTTAGGCCATATCGTCTAAATTATTCTTCAGTACTTTCGATTCCTTTTGCGTCATCTCGGTGAATTAAAATTTGAACATTTGGATTCTTATTCTTTATAAATCCATTACTTGCTGTATGATCAGCATGGAAATGAGTATTAACTATATTTTTAATGTTTTTCCACGATTTCCCCACATTATTTAATTTTCTTTCAAGGTGATCTCTCCCACATTGAGGATCAAATAATGTAATTTCTTCGCTTTCAATCAATAAAAGAGTATGACAATGCGGGAATCTCCCTCCATTATCTCCAAATATCATGAAGAGATTCTCTATACCACTAATACTTTGTAATGTAATTGTAATTCTCCCAATTACTGCTTATTTTTACACACAGGGTTTCTATAGTAAACTACTATAATATTCTCATTAAATACCAAAAAAGTTATTTGAAAAAATTATTTATTTATTGTATTTGTTCTGTATGAAAATTAATCTTTATATTTTTTTATGGTGATTCTAAGTGATTGATTTTAACAAAATAATCAAATTCTTCAAAAATACGAATATTCCTGAAAATATGCTTAATAGGGGGCAAGTTGTTCTAAATAATTTCCTTAAACCGATGAAAATCTTATTTGAACAGAAAAACGTCCCAAAAGATCCTTGGACAGACGATCAAATCGAATTTCTGTTACAGACTCTTTCAAACATGGATACAGATAAAGATAGTAATGCTGCTAGAGTAGGTGAACGAGAAGCAAGAATAGCCTCAAACTTACATCTAAAAACCTCTGCGGGATTTTGTCATGGAATAGGTAGAAGTGGTTTTTTGACAGCTCCGCAACCAAAAGCCCCTGGAGGTTCAATAATGTATGATACAACAAATCGATTAGCTAAAAATATACTAAACAATTTTGGATTGCCAAATATAGAAAAAGCAATTATAGTCCCGTTGTGTACTGGAATGTCTTTATCATTAACTTTAGGAGCTTTAAAACGAGAATCAGATGACAAAGTTTCGCATAATAAACGAACAGTTTTAGTTCCCCAGATTGATCATAAATCACTCATAAAATCTATTGATTTAATGGGTTTCAAATCTAAAATTGTAAGTGGTAGAATTTATGGAGATGCCGTAAGGATTCCAATAGAGGATATAAAAAAAATTTTTGATGATGACTGTTTTGCTATAATTTCAATTACAAGCTTCTTTCCTCCTCGTGAGCATGATGATATAAAGGAAATTAGCAAATTTGCTAAAGAAAAAAATCTTATACATGTTGTTATTAATGCATACGGTGTTCAGAGCCCTGAATGGATGAAATTAATTAGATCAGCAATCGATGCGGGAAGAGTTGACGCAATTATTCAATCAACAGATAAAAATTTCCTAACACCCGTAGGTGGTGCGTTAATTGCTTCACCATATACTAAAACTATTACCAAAATAAGTCAAGCATATGCAGGTCGTGCATCAGCCTCACCTGTAGTGGACTTTTTAATATCAATGCTTTCACTAGGAATTAGTGGATATCGAAAATTAATAGAAGAACAGCAAATTAACAGATTAAATCTTGAAAAAAAATTAGAAGGAATAGCAGAGAAAATTAATGAAAGAATTTTAGACGTCTACAATCCAGTTGCCGTTGCAATGTCCCTAAACAATTTAAAGGAAAACCAACTTTATGCACTTGGCGGAGCATTATATAATTTAAGAGTTACAGGACCGAGAGTCTACAATCCAAAAGAGAAGGCATTTGGGACATGTTGTAGTGATTATCAAACTCCTTATATTGTAATGAATGCCGCGATTGGAGCAGATGAAAATGATATTATTTTAGCGGTTGATAGATTTGAAAAAGCTTATAATCAAATAGTCTATAAAAAAAAATTATAAATTTTTGAAGTTCTATTAGAATAGAAATAAAAATACATAAAAACTAGAAGTTCTATATCTTAATAAAAATTATTCAAACAGTATTTAAATCGAGCAAAAGGAATTCATAATGGAAAACCGACTTTTAAACCAGTTTAATAATGTTATTAAATCGCAATGGCTTTCTAACCAAATTGAAGAACCTTATGAAACTTTAACGCATCGAGAATTGTTTGAACTGGCTTATCACACTTGTAACTCTGTAACTATGAGAAATATTTATATAAGATTAGCTTCAGGTGAAGATCAAGGTGGTTCTAAAGCTATAATGTATTCAAATACAAAAAAATTTACTCTAATTGAAGTTTTAGAAAATTTCGTGAAAATCACTAAATATTTTAGCGAAGAGTCTACCGGCGATAAGATATTAACGGAAATCCAACCATTGCTTAAAAAACGAAAAGATAAATTTGCCTTAAAAGACAGAGAATTAAAAACTCAAATTCTGAAGATTATATTAGTTGAACGAAAACTTGATGAATGTGCAAATTTGGCTTTATTAAAGAGCATAAATAGAAAAATTTATTTTGCCATTGGCGATGCAAGGGAATCTGCCGCTGTGGTTCCTATTTTTATGGAAGCTGAAGGAGCAAGTTTAGTTCAATTAGCCCTAAATAAATGGATGGAAACAGCACAGAGGTTAGAACAAGAACATAATTTTCCTGATAACCTTGTACCAGGGCTTTTAAAAAACATAATGCAAATTAAACGATGGCTTATGGATTTGATTAGTTCAAAATTGGATGAATAATTCTGTAATCCAAGGGAATTAATCTTTTTATCGTGAAATAGATGTTTCACGAATTATATAGTTTTAAGTTTAATTAATTTGAATGGATTCAATTGTTTTTGTTGAAAATAAGTTCTTATACTGAGTTTTCATATCAAAAATATTATCTATTCCACTAATTATATCAATAAGGAATATATTAGAATTACTAATTTTATTGAGTCAAAATATTTATATAAGTTAATTAATATATAAACCATGGATTTTACCAAAAAACTTTACTTTCAAAAAAAAAGTAAATCTTTATCTTTAAATACTTACATTTAGATATATTTTTGGAGGAATATTTTTAATGTCAACAAATCAAATATTGGATGAAATTATTAAAGGAACTGAAAAGATTAATTCAAAGGTTTGTAGCCTAAATAGAAGTCTTCTTTTGGCACTCTGTTATTATTTTATTGATGGAATTCAATTCAGAGAATTAAAGACAGCATTAAATATTTCTGATGGAAACTTAAGCTCTAATCTTAGAGTTCTCACAAAGGTTGATTATCTCAAGGAAGAAGAAACTATTATGGATAAAAAGAAAATTAAATATTTTTCAATAACAAAAAGTGGTAAAAGAGAATTAAAAAAAATAATAAATTGGATGGAATTAATCAATAAGTTATTGGAGGAGGACAAAAATGAAACCGAGTTATAAAAAAATCATAGCCGTTTTAAAATATTTAGGATTCTCAATAGAGAAATCCGATGGTCCTGATGTTTCATTTAACTCAAGATTTAAAATTCAAAAGATCGCATATCTTTGTAAAGGCTTAGGAATAGAACTTTATCACAAATTCAATATCCGCGTTCATGGTCCATATTCTCATGTCTTAGCCCAAGATTATTATCATTTTCCAGAGGCTTTTGTAAATTTAGAAACGGATTATGTTTTAACTGAGAGTGAGAGACAGATTGCAAATGAGATTAAGGAGAATGTGTTAGATCATTATATAACTAAGGATTATGAGACAGAATTATTAGAAGCTGTATCAACTATAATTTATCTTAAAAAAGAAAATCCAGATATTTCTGATGATGATATTTTCGCAACCGTCAAAAAAATAAAATCTCATCTAAAAGAATCTATGATTATAATTTCAAATAACATTTCAAAAGAACTGTTATTTAAACCAGAATATTTAACAGAAGAAATTAGAAATGAATTAGATATGTGGGACAACATCGATTAATTTATCTATGGTGCAATATTTTGGCTGTAAAATGGAAAAACTTTAAAACGAAATTCAAAGAAATATGGCAAGTAGATGTAACTTATACTGATACACAAAGTCATGAACAAAAAGGATTAAGACCATGTTTAATAATTAAAGAGTTTAAAACTGGTTATATGGTATTAGTTATCCCATTTACGGGAGAATTAGGGGCTGAACGCTTTCCTTATACAACAAAAATAGAAAAGAGTAAAGAAAATGGTTTAGATCGTGATTCTATTGCATTAGTTTTCCAAATGAAATCAATTAGTAAAAAAAGATTTAAATATAAAAGAGGGAAAATTAGTAGCAACAAATATAATAACATAGAAATACATATAAAAAATATCTTTAGTCTCATGTAGTCTAATTATTTAAATATATTCATCATTTTATAATCCTGCGAATAAAGAATTAGAGAAATTCAGAACTAAATCATTCTTTTTTCTATTATATTTTCAATTGAAGTTAGAATTGAGTAAATGTTAAATTTAATACATTTTTAATCTAGACTAAGAAAAAAATAATTTGGACCCGTAGCTAAGCTTGGTTACCAAGAATTGGCTTTTAATATTGATCAATTAGCGCAGGTCTTATAAATGACCGACGGACATACATCAAACAAATAGTGTCCGTATCCAGTAAAAGCCTGAGATCGGGGGTTCAAAGGGATAAGCAATTCGCATTTCGTGAATACATCCCCCCGGGTCCATATACTTCTCAACTTAAATCAAACCAAAATTTGATTTTAGCCAGTATTGAGATTAAATATCTCATATAACCTAAAATATAAATAAACTCATTTTAATGGTTTTATTAACATACACTCTCAGTAAAAAAAAGATTTTTTATTGGAGTAATCTGTTATATTTATAATTGAAATGATAAAAATATCTAATAATTAATCAATAAGCAGTTATAGGTGAATAAAATGGCGGAAATGCTCACTGATCTATTGCAGAATATATATAAAAGAATTGCACAGCTAGGAAAAGCAATACAAGAATTAAAAATTTCATTAGATGGATTAAATGAGAATATTGAAGAAAAAATTTCTAAAGTAACTGCAAAATTAGATGAGTTTTCTAGTGAAATTACCTTAACTCAAACAAAGCACATTGACACTGTAAAAGAAATTGGAGTGAGTACTACAAATGAATTAAAAGTAATTCAAGAAGGTCTTGGTTTAGATGCTCTAAAAAATTTAATCGGTAAACTTGAGGATTTTGCTAAATTATCGGAGAGTGTTCTCAATCAAGATACAGTGAACTTATTGTTATCAGAAGCTATTGATTCTGTTAAAAATCTTAAAGAATCTCTTAAAGAAGAAGAGGAAGAAGTGGAAGAAGTATTAGAATAAAACAAGATTGAAAAACGAGGTTAGATAAAAAAAATGGTAGAACATTATTTATATAAATTACAGAAATTAAATAATAATCGAGGTAGATAATGGCTGAACAGCTTTTAGAGGAGATGATTACGAAAATTAATCAAATCATGAGTTCCTTGGATGGAACTATTGCTCAAGTTAGCCAAATGAGTACTTCTATTAATCAGATGAGTCAAAATTTTTCTGAACAGACAGTTGCTATGACGGAAAATATTAGGCTTATTGTAGAAGTTTTAAAGCAATTTAGAGTACAATCTAGCAAAAGTCTTCAGGAACTCTCCGACGATTTCAACGAAAAAGTAAAAGAATTATGGGATAAAAAATCAATTGAAGTAATAGCGGAAGAGGAAAAGAAAGCTATTGAAATTATTCGGCAAGCATCAAAAACAGTATCAGATAACCTCTATTTTGCTCAATTACTAAATATTATCCAATCTATTCGAGAAGAAACTAATCGGATAATTAGTGCTAATCAATGAAGTTATTATATTATTAATTTTAATGAATACTAATTAATTTTATATATAGGTTTTAAAATTAAAGGTGCTATACATTTTATGCCAACAGGCTGTTTTGTAATACTTCTCCCTACAGATTCAGATTATAAAATTATGGGATATTATTTCAAAGAAAGTAAGTCGAATTTTGAAATATCTAATGATTTATTTCTTAGATTAAACCTTGATCATTCAAAAAATAAGTATAATTTATTGAAATTAAAAAGTTTTAGAATATTTTCTTATCTTCACAGGTTCAAAGGAAAACTAACAAGAAAAGCGTCAGGAATTATAATTGGGTTATTAATGAACGAAGATGACTCACCTGAAAAATTTCGTTCATCTCTTAAAGAATCAGCAGAAGCAATTGAAATACCTAGTCTTAACATTCTAAACTTATCACGCAAGGAATTTGAAACAATTCTAAAAGATATTTATTTAGAGCATCTAGAACCATTAATTGATATCCTTCAACCAGGAGCACTGAAAAATAGTATAATAAATATTACAAAATTCATGCTTAGTGGAGGTAAGAAAGAAAGAAGAATAGCTCAAGATCTTTTAGAAAAAGTTGAAAGTGGAGAACATGAAAAGATTTCAGGTTTTTACAAAACTGCTGAGAGTGCTTCAAAATCATTGGAGTATGAAAAAGCAGCAAAATTTTATAAAAAGGCCGCAGAAATTGCGGAATCTCTATATGTAATGGATATAGCCACCTCATTAAAAGAAAAAGGTAGGTTTTCTCAACAAATCCCCGATTTATTTAAAGAAAGAGAAAAAGTAGTTCAGGATGCTCGTAGCGCACTTCGGAGTGAAAACTTTAATACAGCTTACATTTCTTATAGAAAAGCAAGTGAGATTTCTAAAAAATTGGTACAATTTGATAAAGAAGAAGAATATAGATTAAAATCAAAAGCTTTAGAAGAGTTTTATAAAGTAGATCAAAAATATAAGAAATCTAAATAAAATTGATTCAGAAGAACTTGAAATTAAAATCCAACATTGCCTTACTGACAGACTTTGGGATAAATGGACAACATTATGTAGCATTAATGAAAGCAGTCATATTAAGCATTAATCCAAATGTAAATATCGTTGATATTTCGCATAATATATCTCCTTATTCAATAATTGAAGCATCTTATTTATTGAAATCTACTTTTAATCATTTTCCTAAAGGAACAATTTTTATCATAGTGGTAGATCCTGGAGTAGGTAGTGGAAGAGAAATAATTATAATCAAAACAAAATCAAACTACTATTTCATTGTTCCTAATAATGGGATTCTTGCAAATGTATTAGATGAAAATGAGATTTTAGATTGTTATCTTATTCAAAATGAACAATATTTCAATAATCCTATTTCAAACACATTTCATGGAAGAGATATTATGGCACCTATTGGTTCTCATATATCTAATGGAATATTACTAGAAGAATTTGGTCCAAATTTTAACATAAGTAAATTAATTGAGTTTCCTTTAAAATTAGAGATATTTTTAGAAGAAAGGAAAATTATCTGCCAGATCCAGTTCATAGATTCATTTGGAAATGGAACGACTAATATAATTATTAAAAATAATAAGATTAGGAATTTTGATATCATTTTAGCAAATGAATCAATACTCAAATTTGAAATAAAAAATAAAACATACGAAGGTACGTTTACAACACATTTTTCAAATGTACTGGTTAACTCTATTCTCTTTTTAGTAGGCTCTTCTGGTTTTCTTGAAGTCTCAATTAATAAAGGTAATGCTTCTGAAGAATTAAATTTTAAGGTAGGAGACATTATCACTATTAAGTTTTAGATGGAATAAATAAAATGAAAGACGAAATATTAGCTTGTATTCATTCGGATGATATAAAATATTTACAATCAGGACAATTTTCAAAACACGTGTTTCCTCTAAAACGAAAAGAGGCCCATCTTAAAAAATCAATTCACTTGATTACCAGACTTTTCTTATTATCTAAAAGTCCAAAAGGGGAAATTTTTTATTTACTACAGAAGCGCGGAAAAAATAAAAAAATGTTCCCAGAATATTTTACTGATTCATCATCTGGTCATGTTATATGGTCAAAAAATTTGAATTTTGATGAAATTAAAAAAAATTGTATGAGAGAACTTGAAGAAGAGTTTGGAATTCAGTCAAAAGCAGTCCTAAATGTGAAGTTTCATAATCTAAATATTGTAGGTGACGAAATTGCTTACACATTTTTTGGTATGGTTGATTATGGAGTAAGTTTAAATCCAAATCCTAATGAATTAGATGTTAATGATAGTAAATTCTATAATAGACTCGAACTTGAATCAATATTAGAAAATGAAAAAAACGTTGAAATAACTAAAAAGATATGGAAGAAATTAATTGATACTGATATTAATTCTCTTTTTAAAATAACAACCAATCAGAGAAAAATACCTCAAAAAAAAATTGCGTTAACTATCGGTAGATTTCAACCTTTACACCACGGACATATTTATATTCTAAAAGATATTCTTAGATCTTATAAAAAAGTAAAGATTGGAATAGGAAGCTCTCAGTTATATAATACACAAGACAATCCATTTACAAGTGGGGAACGAAAGGCCTTTCTTCAAACAGCTTTAAAGAAGCGGAAAATCTCATCAAAAAAATATGAAATTTTTGAAATTCCAGATATATTTAATGCAGAAAAATGGATAGATCATGTAATTTCAATAGTAGGTGAATTTAACACCGTCATCACTAATAGTCTCTGGGTAAGAGAGCTGTTTTCAAATAAAAATGTTCATGTTGAGAGGACAAATACAATTTTTAAAAAAAAATATAATGGTAAAAATATCAGGAATTTAATTTTAAAAGGCAATAAAATGTGGAAGTCATTAGTACCAAAAGAAATTGCTGAATTAATAAAAGAATTTAATGGAATTAATCGGATCAAGTCGTTTGAATAAATAAATAGATGAATCTTGAATAACATGGAATTATTAGAAATTGATGGTGCTCTTGGGGAGGGTGGAGGCGCTATACTTAGATTAAGCGCTGGCTTTTCTCTCTTATTTAATCGGTCAATTAGAATTAAAAATATAAGAGCTAATAGACCTAAACCTGGATTGCGGCTCCAGCATTTAATGGGCTTAAAAACGCTCTCGGAATTGACCTCTAGTAATTTGTCGGAATGTCATGTTGGAACAAAAGAGATCACGTTACATCCTAATAAATTAATAAAAAGTAATATTAAAGTGGAAGTTGGAACTGCGGGAAATATTGGATTATTACTTCAACCTGTTCAAATCGCATGTATGGGTTTTAATAAACCAGAGAAAATTGAAATTTTAGTAAATGGTGGAGGAACCTTTGGAATGTATGCTCCAAGTCTAAATTATTTAAAAGAAGTAACGTATAATTTTTTTAAAAAAGTGGGATTAAATATACGAATTGAAATTAAAAAACATGGATTTTATCCAAAAGGAGGAGCACACGTAAAATGTATAATAAAACCACCTCAAAAAAAGCTTAAAGCTATATACCTTACTGAGTTGGGAAACATTGATTTAATACAAGGTGAAATTATAATTACAAACCAGTTAATGGGTAGAAATATTGGTAAGAGAATACAAAACACTATCCTCTAACTCCTTAAAAAACAGTTTAATATTGATGTAGAGATAAAAGTAATTGGTGTAGATTCTTTATCTTCAGGTTTAGGGCTCTCTCTATGGGCTTATTCAAACACGGGTGCTATAATTTCTTCAGGAACTATCCTTGGTGAAAAAAAAATTACTTCTGAAAATCTTGGTAAAATTGCTGCTAACAAATTGATTAATTACATTAAAAATGACATCCCAATTGATAATTACCTAAGTGATCAAATAATACCGTTAATGGCTTATGCTAGTTTTGATGAACCATCAAAAATAAAAGTTCTTGAAATTACAAATCATACAAAAACTAATTTAGAATTAACAAAATTATTTGTCGACAAAAATTATAAAATTACCAGAGAAAAAAACCATTATATAATTGAATTCTAAACAAAAATTGATATAAGGATTAATAATTATAATTACAAACCAGTTAAAGGTTTGAAATATTGGTAAAAGAATACAAAACACTATCCTCTAACTCCTTAAAAAACAGTTATAATATTGATATAACGATTAATAATTTATTTAAAACTAGTTAAAATTTTAAAATTGGAAGAGATTTTTAAAAGATTAATTTATAATATGATTATTATTATTATAAAAAATTTTAAATTACAATATTTAGAATGTCCCGGACTGAAGCAGCATTCTAACGGTTTCCCAGATGTGGAAATGAGAATAGTGCTGATAGTTACGCTTGTAATTTCTGCGGTTTTAGATTAAAAATTGAAAAGATTGAAACGCTCAGGTTTTTCAGGAGATATGAAGCAGAATGGACAGCACCCTCACCGTGGTATAAGAAAATTTTCTATCTTTTTGTTAACCCACCAAAAGCGTTTCACGATATAAATCATAAAAGGAGTAAAGCTCCTGGATGGTTGATAGTACTATTCTGTTCATTATTATATGGATTAATGGGCTTAGCATTTATTTCTCACATTGAGTTAGGCGTTTCTGATTTACTTCAGAGCATTTATAATTTAAGTTTTTTTGTATCATTTTTCGTTTTTGGTTTCTGTTTTCAAGCAATTTATTTCTTAATATTAATTTGGTTATTTACAAAGGGAGCTAATAAAGCCGTAGGGTTTTCAGAAAAAATGGAAAGGCGGTTTGAAGGAATAGGCGAAGCTAAAGTAAAATATAAAGAATCAGATGTTAGCCCTTTCAGCATCTATAAAGGAGGAACAATGCTGCATATTGAAGGAGCCTATAAAACTAAAATGTTATTGTGCGCGTTCACTCCTTTTATACTGATAAATACAATTAAAATCCTAATTGTCCTAATTGGATTTCCATCTACAGTACCAGGAGCCCTTGATGTTCTCTTTGATGCTGCCATTTGGGCAGTGCTAGATGTAATTGATGCAATAACTATTGCAACATGGGTGCCTATATTAATGACTCTTGCCATCAGGGAATTAAGTAATTCTTCAACTACTAGAGTGCTAATTCCTAATATAATAATTGGGGTTGTAATTGCTATAATCTTTTATTTTTTACGACCAACATTATTTGGGTAGATTTAAATTTAAAAAAAAACCTAATTTTTTAGGTCTATTATGGTTGAAGATAGTAAATTAAACCCTGAAATTGAGATTAAGATAGAATCTGAATTATTCGCTTTAGTAAAGTCAATTTTGAATTTAAATAGCAAATTTCAAAAAGGGAAAATTAATGAAATCTTTTTCAGAAAAGCATTGAAAAATACTATGAACAATTTATTTAAGCTGAAAATTTCAATAAATGAAAACAATCTACTCCTCGCAGATCTCTTAGAAAAAATGAGTTTATCAAAAGAATATAATGAGATTATTGATCTAATTAATCGAATTACTTCCTTAAATTTCTCAAATGAAAAAACAACAATCAAAAAAAAGCAGAGCCCAAGTTTTCTAGAATTACCCGGCCTTACGTCAGAGATTACTAGTTCTTTCATAACACTTATGGATGTACTAACATTGAACGATATTCAAAAAGAAGATTTTTTAACTAAATTATTTGATGAATTAATTACTGGATTAAACAGTTTTCCCGGATTAGAAAATTTACTATTTAAAGTCGAGTCTACACAAAGAAAGGTTTTACATGATATTGATAAAATCAGGAATGAAAGTGGATTTCGAAAACAAGTCATTGATGATTTATATTCGAACTTTAAAGAATTTCAAACAAAACTAGATTTAAACCATTAGGGAAAATAATAAAATTAATATTTTCTCCATTATTTTGGACTACATAAGTAAAACTGTATTCTATATGAAAATAAAAAAGGTGTAATTACTGTTCCACGACCAGGTCTAAGATCCAAAGCTCAAGCTAGAAAGAAATTGAGAACACCGGGAAATCGGAGTACCACACATTATTGGAGGAGAAAGCCTACAAGAGGAATCTGCGCATTATGTAAAAAACCTCTACAATCAATTCCAAGATTAAGACCTTCTAAAATGACTAAGACTAATAAAACGTCAAGAAGAACAAATAGAATGGAAAGTGGTCGATATTGCTCAAAATGTCTTCAAACGTTATTAAAAGAATCTGTTAGGAGTCAATAGTTTTTTTCATTTTTTTTTAAATAATCTGCTTCAAGAAATAAATCACTAATTACTCTTATTTTAGCTAAATTTTTATTTAAATTAATTTATACTACTAATATTATAATGATCTTAACAATATCAGGACTACACGGAACGGGTAAATCTACATTAGGAAAATTAATTGCAGAAAATTTAGGATTAAATTATTACAGCACGGGACAGGCCTTTAGAGATCTCGCAGAAGAAATGGATATGACATTGAAAGAATTTACTAAGTATGTAGAAAAAAATCCTCATTTTGATAAAAAATTGGATAGAAAAATAATAGAAATTGCCAAAGAAGGGAATATTGTTTTAGATAGTCAATTAAGCGCATACATCCTCTTAGATATTGCCGATTTTAAGATATTTTTAAAGTGTCCAATAGAAGTTAGAGTTAAACGAATGGCTGAACGAGATAATATTGGATATGAGGAAAAGTTAAAAGAAACTGTTTTACGTGAAAACTCAGAATTAGAAAGGTTTAAAATACTATACAGTTTAGATTTGAGTGATCACAAACAAATAAATAAGATTTATGATCTGATAATAGACACTGAAAACCTGTCTATCGAGGAAATTTTAGATTTAATTTTATCCAAATTAAAAAAATGATAATTTCTCTATCATTCAAAAATCATAAAAATTTTATTTTTAGCATCATTTTTTCAATTACAATAAATTGTTTTTCTTTACTGGAAAGAAAAAAAACCAGTAATAAAAGCAAATTAAAAATAATTTGGTGACAAATTATAAATGAGTGTATATGATATTGGAAGATTATGTGTAAAGACTCTGGGAAGAGAAGCAGGATATTACTGTGTCATTGTTGATATCATTGATAAAAATTACTTATTAATTGATGGTTTGAAGGTTCGAAGAAGAAGAGTTAACTATAAACATATTGAACCAATTACTGAGACTTTAGAGATTAAAAAAGGGGCCTCCCACGAGGAACTTGAAGCCGCAATTAAAAAAGCAAAATTAGAAAAGAAAATGAAAGAAACAGTCTCAATCCCAATAAAATAAGTAATTTTAATATATAATTACCATTATTTTTTTTCTAATAAGCAACGGTTGCCTAGCCTGGTACGGCGCCGGCTTGGAGTGGAATTATCTCCCAAATAGCCGGTGTGCTTTGCACTCGGGGGTTCGAAAAACTTCTTACACCTCGTTGGAGAACGAATATCCCTCCCGTTGCGTTTTTTATTTTACACATCTGGAAATTCTAAGGCTTTTGCTTTTTGCCCCGCGAACATGCCGCCCATACCACCAGATGCTTGAGATTGTATTTTGAAGAGTCTTTGAATAAGTGTATTAATTCCTAATGAACATAAAAAATACCACGCAGTAAAGTTAATCCAAATACCGCCAGTTGCAGTTATGATATTCCCTATTAGTGGAACATCATTTGCATGCATAGGGCTAAGTGCAACTGGATTACTGTTAAAAATGGTTCTTACGAGTGTAAAGATAATTATCATTGGCAGGAATGTCACACATGTAGGTTTTAAACGTTGCATTGACATCTTTTGTTGGGTTTGTTTAAAAATAGTTTTCTTGCGTTCCCATCGCTTTCGAAGCTTTCGGTATCGTTCAGGGTCAACCTCAGCAATATCAACTATTTTTTGTTTTTCCTCTTCATGAGCTTTAATTCGCTTTTGTTTTCGATTAATTTCATCAGTATCAACTAACAATTTTGTTAAACCAGTACTAACCAATGCGGTAGTTAAGGCGGTAAAGAAAACAAAAAACATAGAACCTGGAGGAGAAGAAATTAAATCTATAAAAGAATTTTGAAAAATTATATTTATCATAACTATATTTTATTTAAGTTAATTATGTTATAAAGGTTTTAGATAATCCTCTTGTAGAATCAATATCGTTAATCCAATCCGAGCATTGCTCGCATACCAGGATACTGGCTTGCAGCCATTTCTTTACTTATTGTTTCAGCATAGTTGTGTATGATCCCTATAGCTATTAACAGCCCTGTCCCAGAAGTTAGAGCCCTCAAACTGTCAGCAAAGAAGCTTAATACTGCAATGATGATACCGTTTATTATTATTAAAGTAGGTATATATCGCTTTAAGATTCTCTCAATTATTTTCGGAGAGCTTCGAAAACCCGGAATTTGCATTTTTGAATCAATTATTTGACTAGCTATGTCTCTCGGGGCAAGACCTGAAACTTCGACCCAGACACGGCCGAGCATTATGCAAAGAAATGTAAGTATTACTAAATAAAAAACAGCTCTGAATGGATCGCTTGCTAATGCGTCTATTCCTATAGGTGGGGTTATTAAATAAATTAATCCCGATGTTGGTATAAGTTGGCCGCCCGTTCCACCCCCTGCATCTTGTCTTATAAAAACTCCAATCCAGTCAACCCAAAAATCTCCGATAAGACCTCGAAGTCCAGATCCTGGTCCTGCTAATAATTGGCCAAAGAATAGCACGTTTGCATATAATGCATTAACTAGAATGATGGGGATATTAGATACATAAAGCAGTTTCATGGGGTATTTACCCTTAAATCCACGATAGCCCCTATATGAAAGGGGGATCTCAACCCGCGTAGATTCGAACCAAATCACAATGAGGAAAATGATTATGGTCGTCACAATACCCACCAGTGAAGGATAAGATCCTCTTAATAAAAGATCATCCAGATTTGTAGCAGGGTTACCATCAAATAACACTGTAAAAAACGCAATTATAATTCCTCTTGGTAACTCTGGCTCTCCTACTATTAGGCTGGGAGCTGGTATAAAACTAAAAGCATTCCAAAAGATCTGACCCGCAACCCCCGCTCCGATAAATAAGGAAACTCCACTTCCGAGGCCCCATCCCTTTTGAAGTATTTCATCTAATAAAATGATAATTATTCCTGCGAATAGAAGTTGAAAGAAGATAAAAAAGATGCTTGATATCCCAATAGCACCCTCACCTGATATTGGCCCAAAAGCTCCTCCCATAATATATGCTACAGAATTGAAAATAGTTAGAAATATTGCTAGTACTTTTTGAGCCCCGCTGAACATAGCTCTATCATATGGATCAGCCATATTTACATTAATAATCTTAGATCCTAAAAGTAATTGCATAATAAGGCCCGATGTGACAATAGGACCAATTCCTAATTCTGTTAATGTACCTCTTTGGCTTGCAAGAATGACTCTTAGCCAATAAAAGTAATCTGTTGATTGTTCAAGGCTGACACCATATAATGGGATATTAGACATTATCATATAAATAATCAGAACAACCGCAGTCCAAATAAATTTCTCTTTAAAGGAAACTTCACGTTGAGGTCGTTTGATCTCCGGCATGATTTTCACAAAAGGAGAGAAAAACTTAAGAAATTTACCGCCCATAATTGATCAACAACGTGAGTATTTTTGATTTACTAAAATAGAATTAATTTTATCTAATAATTATAATCTAATTCATAACTTTGAATGTAAATTAGAAAAAACTGAATTTTAAAAAAAGTTTTTGATTTGAGAATAGATAAATTTGAAGCTATTAATTAATGATCTTTTCAATAAAAAACTATAAAAGAAATAAATAAAAAAATCATGTTTTTTTTCTTGGATATTAATAATTAAAAGAATTAAAAGAGACTTCCGATCACGGTGGGCTCTTCTTCGACTTCTTCTTTTTCTTTCTTTTTTTCCTTTTTCTTTTCGACAGATCCTCCAGTTGGAGCAGCTATAATTGGAGCTGCATTTGCAGTTTTTATAATTTCCGTTATATCTGTGTCTTTTAATCCAGCAATCAGTTTCGCGATTTGATCTTTATCAACTTTCGCACCCGCTGCATTTAATACTTTTTCTACTTTCGCGTCAGTAATTTTACTTCCAACTTTATGGAGCAAAAGTGCTGCATAAATACTTTCCATATTTTTTAACCTCTAATTTATTTTTAATTGTTTTATTATAATTTTTTAAACATTAATTGGAATTTAGTCAAACTTAGCCAAATAATCCGCCAATTCCTACACTTTCCGACTTCTCCGAATCTTTATCTTCTTCCTCTTTCTTTTCTTCAACTTTAGGTGTTTCTTCTTCAGTAGAAATTTGGATACCTTTACCAAAAACAATAGCATTTAATACATTTGCTTGAGATATAGCTTTCTGTATATACTCTTCCGTCATATCTTCAAGGAAAAAAGGCATTTCGAATAGAATTCCTAATGCTTCTCGGTACACCGTAACAACTTCTTGTTTGAATTGTTCCATATTCATGTAAAGAATTTCTTCAGGGATTATTTCACCATCACTCCAAGCAAAATGTATTTTAATTAGTGATTCTATCGGGGTAATTCCAAGTTTTTTCAGTACTGATGCTTGTTTTATGGAAACTATATCACCAGCTTTATGAGTCCTCGTGTTTTCACGTATATGTATTGTATCATTCATTATTTTTGTTGGTAATCGTAATGTCATATTCAATTCACTAATTACTTGACCAGTGGGCAATCCTGTATCTCCTTCTGGAACCCAGATATCTACAGGGGTGATTTCATTTGGTTTTGCTGCGACCATCCATTCATTTTTAAGAAATATCTTTTTTAATTCAAATAAATCAAGATTAGTAAACACTAAACTAGATTGTCCAGGAATATTCTTTGATAGTTCTTCTAAATTTTTCTTCTTTGATTCTTTTTGGTATTGATCAATAGCCCGTAATTGGAGAGATTTTTTTGACATTCTAAAAATAGTTTTTCCCCTAAGTAATTTTCTCATTGACTGAATTTGCAAATCATTTATATGAGCAACCTCAATTACAGCAATATTTTTATAACTTTTTAGTAACTCAATCAAGTATTCAATTTCATCTATTTTCCATTGCGGTACAGGTTTATTATTAATCATTTTTTACACCCCAATAATTTTTAGAAATTCTTCTGTTACCTTTACTGATTTTCCCATTGTAGACTTAAAATACATTGATTTAAAGTTATTGAACCTATGAGGCATTTTATCCGCGATAAAATTAACTACTACTTTAATATTATCAAATAGCTGCTTTTTGTCCATTGATTTTTTACCTATTTTTGCGAAAATGATAGGTTCTTTTTTCAGCTGAATTCGTATAATTTTTTTATATCTTTCAAAAGCAATTTTTAAGTCTTCTGGACTTGAAATT
>CAZRBD010000011.1:33669-44404 GCA_964598265.1 uncultured archaeon | reverse complement strand
GGAGATATGAGAATCGCAATCGGTTTAATTTAAGCACGTAAGCTTAATATTGAGCTATTGTCGATTTATATATTAATTATCTATTCTTCTTTTTTTTTTATTCTAAAAGTTTTTGCATCTGAATCCTTAAATTCTCTGATCTCGTATTTCTTTAGCATCATCATGAAAGAAGTGTTTAATATTAAATAAATATTATATTTCAAACATAGATTTCTGACTTTTTTCTATTCTGTTTGATTTAATAAATTATACTATTTTGACGGTAAGTGTTAAATATTAATCTGATTTTATGTAAAATAGCAATCGACAAAATTATGAATTTATGATCTTTAATTTCTAGATTGCTATAGACAAAAGTTGAGGAGATATAGGATATCAGCAAAAGAAATTAGCTGTGTCACTCTAAAGAATGATATAACAGATTGTTTTTTTAGATTGAATGAGATGTGTTTTCATAAAAATCGCAGTTCTAATACTTGTGGAGGAGAAAAATGTTTACTGTACCGATCTGGAAAGCCTCTACAAAAAATGAATGATATTAATAATGAAAAGAGTTATAAGAGGCAGGGAGATATAGAACTGACAACAAGAAGAAATCACAGGAAGTAATAAATTATTTATTATTTTTTCCGATAGGACATGACTCAATACATCTGTTACACCATAGACGAGTATATTCTGAAAGTTTTTTCCAATTAGAGTGATTGTAATCAAGGCAAATGTTTTTATCATAACTTCCATTATTAAATGCATCAGCAGGGCAAGAATCAACACAAATATTGCATTCTTCACAAAATCTGCTCTCATAAATTGGCTTTCCCAACACTAGTGGAGCTGTCGTAGTAATTGCCTTAAGGCGAATCTGTGAGCCAAACTCTTCAGTAATGAGTAAATTATTTTTTCCTATTGGTCCTATTCCTGCAAGAGCAGCAGAATCCTTCAAATATAAACCGGGATTATAAGAGATTATCTTAGATTCAAAACCTTGTTTAGAGAGAAATTTAGATATAGAATTGCAATAATTTTTCAATACAGAATCGGCAAATTGAACACTCTTTCCAATTTTCTCATTTTTGCTCCATACATCTAGCATTATATCATATAAATGGATTCCCACAATAATAACGGTTGTGAGATCTTTTAAAAATGATTTAGGTTTATTTTCTTCTGGAAATCGATCAAATAAATTTGGATCCGCGAAACCTATTATATCAATTCCAACTTTTTTACTATAATCTATTACCTTATTAGTGAATTCTTGATCTTGGTCCATATTAAGATTAAAAAATAAAATAATTTATGAATGGAAATTATTTTTGACTTTTATTTTTTCTTCTTTTCCATTCGTTTTTTCAAGGATGCTGATGAGATTCGGGCTCTTTGTTGACCTTTCGCTGCCCAATAGCTTTTTGCAGGGGCTTGAGCAACTTCTTTTTCTTCCATCTCAATTTCTTCTAATTCATCATCAAGATAGGATAGACTTTCTGTAAACTGTGCTTCCTCAAAACGGGTATTAGATGATTTTAATGCATTCATTTCCTTCATCATAACATTTTTCAGCTTTGTTAATCGTTTTTTCGAATCATCTCCTTTTCCAGCATAATATCCTGACCCTGCCGATTGAATATTCATCATGACATTTAATTTTTGGTTATAATCAGATTTGAATTCCTTCTCATCTTTAGTAACCTTAACTTTGTCGTTCACAACTCTCATTCGCTTCCTACCCTTTTTATCTATGTACTCAACTTGAAGTTGTACTGGAACTTCTTGGTCTTCTTTTAACTCTGTCTTCGAGTCTAATTCAAGAAAAAGTTCTCTATCTTCTGTAATGGCACCCAAGTTTATTTCAGAACCATTATAAGCACCTTTAGAACTAAATGCTCCAGTTATGTTTTTAATACTAAAGTTAGGTGGTACAATAACCCTTACTTTCACATCTTTTCCGATGTATCTAGTTTGTCTTAATTCTGAAAATATTGCTTCCATTTCATCAGCTGAAATTAAATATAGTGTACCTCCAGTTTTATCTGTCAATTTTCCTAATGTTTGAAGGCCCATTTCGTTATTGTCGCCGGAACCTGATATTCCAACAACATCAACAATAATTTTATACTGATTACATAATGTTGCCATACCTTCATAAAATTTCTCAGCTCCAGCACTCGTACCTGATAAATTTCCAATTCCTTGGTTTGCAAGACCGTCAGTTAATAATGTAATTCTTCCTGTAGAATTAAATAGTTCAAATGACATTACTGCAAAGTATAATGCAGGGCCAAGAGCGGTCATATCCATAGACCTAAGACTTTCAACTTTCTTCATCCACGCATCTGCAAATTCTCCTATAGACCCTATGAATACTCCTTTTTCCAAAGATTTTTTTAATTCCGCTTTCATTCCTTCAAGAGAAAACAGAAGATCTCCACTGAAATTTGTGGGGTCTTTATCATGTCGTAAATAGTAATATACACTACTTTCAAACGCAATTAAAATATATTTAGTCGTAGGTGAATTAACTTTAAAATCTTTAAGAGTTTGAATAAGAGACTTCTTAACTGCTTCAATTTTAGCACCACTCATACTCCCAGAGATATCAATAACAGATATATATAAGTCACCCTCGGTAACAGCAACCTTTGTGATCTTTTCTTTTTCTTTTGACTTTTCTAATAAAACATCTGCTAATATGAAATCAATATCATTTGATAATTTCTCTTTTATTTTAGATTTGTCAACTGAATTGATTGTACCGCAATATTCACAAATATAATGAGTACCATTTTCCTTATCCTCTTTAATCATATCAGTATCAGTAAAAATAGCACGACAGAATTTACATATAATTGGTTCCGCTCTAATTTCTCTTTTTGGGGTTCCAAGTTCCTTAAAAGCTATGGAATATAAATAGGGATATAATTCCTCTTTTGTTGGTTTTTTGATTAAAAATTTTTTAAATGCTCTGTTAAACATAATCTCACTTATTTAGAAATTTAGTGTTGAAATTCTAATAATAAATAGAAAATAAAAAATTATCTATATTTTACTTACTAATTTCTGTAAAAAGTAAGAAAAAGGGATAATATTAAAAGATTGATGGTCCCAAAACCCTCACAGGGTTGTCCTCCAGTGTCTCATTTTTTTACACGGGAATCATTCTTATTTGGGATTTTTGATGTATTTTTCAATTAGAATCATCATCATATTTACTGTAGGTCTATCAGTTTTATCCTTTCCTATATATTTCCATACAATAATTCCATTCTTATCTATTAAAAACTTACTTGGAACTGCTTGTTTTATCTTGATGTTACTGAAACCCTTGGCATACCAGTAAACTCCATATTCCTTTGCAATTTTCGCTCCGCGGTCAGAAATCATGTCTATAGCAAAATTATTTTGTTCTTTAAAGTTCTTTAAAAGTCTTGTAGTATCACTCGCTATTGAGATAAGCTTAACATTTTTTTCCTCAAAGAGATGGATGCTTTCTGTCAAAAGTTTCAAGTGATCTTTTCAAAAACTTCACCAGTTTCCCCTAAAAAAATCTAATAATACTCCATTGTATTGTTTAAGGAGAATTCTTAAATTTATTGGGTTATTATAGATATCTACAGTATTTAATATGGGTGCTTTAGTGTGGATATTTAATCCCTTAGGCCTTACAGGTTCTTCTATTACCATATTTATCACATACTACTCTTTAACTTAGTAAAATTTCAATTTAATTAGAAATATATTAAAAAATTATAAAGCTGTGCTTTTCGTAAAGGTTAAAAAAAAATGAAAAGATTTATGCACTGATGTTTATCCTTAAACCCTCGCAGGGTTGTCTTTGAGCGTCTCCTTTTTCTTACGCGCAAATCATTCATTAGGATTTAATCTTTTCTATCTAAATATATATAGATAGTCTATAGTGGTTGTCATTAGATCTATTGAAGGTCTATCTGTTTTATCTTTTCCAATGTATTTCCATATAATTTTACGATTTTTATCAATCAAAAACTTACTCGGTACAGCTTGTTTTATTTTATACTTCTTTCCGGCTCCAGGCGCAAACCAGTACACTTCATATTTTTTAGCTATTAGGGCTCCCCGGTCAGATACTAAATCGACATTAAATTTGTTTTCTTCCCTAAATTTCCTTAAAAGTCTGACGCTATCACTAGCAATCGAAATAAGTTTTATTTTACGTTTTTCAAATTCGGAAATATGCTCAGTTAGTAGTTTTAAGTGTTTTTTACAGTGGCTTCACCAGTTTCCACGAAAAAAATCTATTAGAACCCCTTTATAAGTCCCAAGAAGATCACTTAGATTTATTGGATTGTCATATATATCTACAGTGTCAATCATTGGTGCGTTACTGTATATCTGTAATCCTTTAGGTCTTGGAGGTTCTTCCTCTCTTGTTTCTATCATGAAACTCCCCATTATTGAATTGTTTTTTTAGTTAGGTAATGACGTTATTAATATTAAATATGTCTGTTTTAAATCAAAAAAAGGTGTGGTAGTGGATTAAAATACTACTATAAATTTAACTTGAATACTTTTCAAAAAGAGTTTCTGTCATAACGTTAAAAGCCTGCTCGACATTTTCTCCCGTTTTAGAAGATAATTCAACAAAAGAAGTTAAAGAGTATTTTTTCGCAGCTAGAATCCCATCATCTCGAGTTACCGCTCGGAATTCGTCCAGATCTACCTTTGAGCCTATTAACATTATAGGTATATCACCTGCATTTTCTCTAATTATTTGAGTCCAATCTGGGAGATGTTCTAAACTTTTAGAGTTAGTGATATCATAAAGAAAAAATGCACCATTTGCTCCCTTACAGTATTGAGAAAGCAGAAATCTAAACCTTTCCTCACCTCCAAAATCCCAGATTTGAAGTTTAACATTTTTCTCATTAAATTCTGTGGTTTTAGAGTAGAAGTCTACGCCTATAGTTAATTTGAGATCCTCCATGAAGAAGCCCTTAATATATCTAATGGTGAGGGAGGTTTTCCCAACAGATGCATCTCCTAGCATCATAATTTTAAAGGTATAATCATAATTGGTCATTTTTTTATGAACTAAGACTAAAGATTTTTTTTTTATTTTCTTTATAAGTGTTAGATTTAATTATTTTAAGTTATTATTATGCGGGAACTAATTTTATTTTATAATATTAATATACCCAATATTAATTAATTTTTGTCTATTTTATAAGAAAAATTTTCCATAAAGGCATAATTTATAGTAAAAGAATAAAAATGTTAAAAGAAGAGTGAGCAATTGAGCTTGAAATTATAGAATTTTCAAAATAGATAAATATTAATGATAGTAAAACTCCAAAAGTAAAATAATATCCAAAGAAAGTTATTATCGTTGTCAATGGTACGAGAAATGGAGGAACATGATAAAGAGTAAAGCAGACCGACGAAATAATAATAGAATATTGTAGCTTTAATTTTTCATTAAGTTTCTTAATTAAAAATCCCCTAAAAAAGGCTTCTTCACTTGGACCGACAATAATTATTTGTAATATTATAAGGATAATGATTTGGATTAAATTTGGTTGAATCGGGGTCACTGTAATAGCCCCATGTTGCCCTTGTTGAACGAATTGTACACCAAATAAACGTTTTACTATAAAATCTCTGAAGAAAATAATTATATAGTTTCCTATAAAGAAAAATAGAATTCCAAAACTAATACCAGCTATTAGTTTGATAACAATATTCTCATTTTTTCGAAATCCCATATCTAGTATTACTACTGTAATTGGTTTTTTTTCGATTCTGCTAGATATAAAACTTGGCACAATGATAAAAAGTAATTCAAGGAACATTAACCAAATTAAGATCCAAGGATTTTCTCCTAACTGAATTGGCATTATTCATGAAAATATTTTCTTTATTTGACAGTTAAAAATCAAAAAATTAAATATCTCATTATTATTATTTTTAACTCTATTATCTATACTTTCAATGGCTATTAAGGAAAATTCTAAAGAAATAAAAGAATGTAATGTAAATTTTATTTCACATAATCGCCATTTAAATATAATTGGTTTAACTAAAGAAAAACTTTTACTAAAAAACCTTAAGGTTATAGCAGAGGAGTACATTGAGCTTGAAAAGATAAAGAATGTTTTTGCCCATATTGTTTTAAAGAACCAAAATTTGTTAGATTTTTCTGAGTTCATCCAATCTCCGAGATTTTCTATAAAAGAGAGTTCATTAATAAAAAAAGGATTTTCTGCTAATATTAGAGGATTAAATATTGTTAGTGTAGATGGTAGTTCGGTATCAAAGAAATTTATGAATGTTGATTTTTCTTTTTTAAAAGCAATTGCGGTGAAATATTATTTTAAGAAAAATGATGAGGCTAAAATTACATTCTTTCCGGATTTAAGTGGATACAATAACTATTTTGTTCAAGCAAATTTCATTAATCACAATGAAGCCTCTTTAGAAGCAAAAATTTCTATGGATATGACTTTTATGGAGATAAATTTACTCAATCTTATGATAGAAAGCTCTTCCGAGATTGATATGATCATAATTGATGGTTCAATTGTTATAATGCCTATAAATCTCATATTTTCTAGAGATGCTGAAATATCAAAAAAATATGATGAGCTTCTTAGAGAATACCAGAAATTATACTCCAATTGTAAAGAAAAAGGTATTATTTTAATTGGCTCTATAAAAGATTCTATAACTTCCACCTTATCTCACTTCTTGAGTGATTCCATCGAATCATTAAACACAGCCTATACAACACTAGATGATTTCCATAAAATAAACTACAGAACAATAATAGAATATTTTTCTGATATAGACTTATTTAATCGATTATTAATGAAATCAGAAAGGAGTTGTATCTTTAACTGTAAAAGAGAAATTGATAAAATAAGAGATATTGGAATAAAAAAAGAGATACCCTTTTATTTTCCTTTTTCATTTTATGCATTTTATCTTAAAACCGCGGAATTTGATACTCCTTGCCGGATAGAATTCTTTTTGGATGAAGATGAAACCTTAACAAGAGCGTCTGAGAGAGCTGATTTAATAACATCTATTTTACTGCCCATTTCAAGTCTAAATAAACATTATGGTCTACCAATTCCACAAATTGAAGCACACAGAAGAGCAGTTTTTAAACCAAAAGAAATAGAATTGTTATTTAACAACCTAGCAAGGAATTTAACAAAACATGGCGTTAAATTATTAGAAAAAAGGAGAAATAGAAGACCTTTTTAGGATTGGAAACAGCTTAACCTATTTAAAACGATATCCTCAAAGAAAACGTGTTTCTTATCTACAATCTCATTTTTAAACCCTAAATTTTCAATTTGGTTATATAAAATTGTTAAATTAGTCCTGCTTGAACTTACAAAGTAGATATAATGCTTATTTTCTAAGTTGAGATAGTATTTCGCTTTTTTTAGAAAACTAATTAGTGCATCAAACCCTGTGAACCCACCATTCCAACTTAAATCAATATTTTTCCTGTTATCATCATTTATAATTTGTGAAGACGGTAAGTATGGAGGATTGAAAACCATAATATTGAAAGTATGTCGCAGACTCTCAGGAAATGATTTAAACATATCAGATCGGATAAATTGAATTTTATTTTGAATTTTATTTAATGTTTCATTTTCTTTTGCACAAATAATGGCTTCTTCTAAAATATCAGATGCAACAATGTTTGCGTTAAAGTTTATATTTTGAAATTTTTTAAGTTGAAAAAAAATTGCGATGATACCCGTTCCAGTGCCTAAATCTAGGATATTTTTGAGTTTGGAAAGATGTAAGCCATCAAAATGAGTTTGAGATAAAGTTCTCTTAAAATAATCAATTATTAAATAGGTATCCTCTGAGGGAGGATATACATTTTCAAAATCATACATTATTAAGGGATCTACAGTTGGGATAACATAATCACATCCAACCCTAAGTTTTTATAATTAAATTGCGAAACAATCTGCTGATTTCTATAAAATCCTCAATTTTAAAACTTTTTAATTTTTTATTTTGATAATTATTTTCTTGAAGTATCTTTGAAATTTCGAATTTTGTTAAAGCATTTTTAAAATTTACTTTAAAGTATAACTCTATGGCATTAACAATATTTTTATTTTTATAAGGCATAATTCCAGCTATAAACTTTAAATAATACTCTATTGAAGCGTTATCCTTAAAATAGGGGTCAATCTTTTTTCGGGGAACAATTTTTATGAGAGTGTTTTCAATTTTTGGAATAGGATAAAAATTATTTTGCGATATTAATTTCTTAAAAATTGGATTCATAAAAGAATTTAATCCTATTGTAATTCTAGATAACTTTTTATATTCATCTGTTAGAAAGATTCTCTCAGCTATCTTCTTTTCAATTATCATAACACCTTGAGGCGGTTTCATCTTAAAAAAAAACTTCTCAAGGATAGGCCCTGTAATTTTATATGGAATATTAGAGACGATTTTACTATGAAAAGGAATATCAATTTTTAAAATATCTCCATTTAGAATTTCAAGATTAGCAATATGCGAAAATTTTTTCTTTAAATAAGAATAAAGCTGAAAATCTATTTCTACGGCATATATTTTCATTACCTTACTTGCAATTTTCTCTGTTAATGCTCCCAATCCCGCGCCTATTTCTAAAACTACATCTTTTTGTGTGAGATCTGACAAAGAAATAATTGAATCTACTGTGTTGTGACTAATTAAAAAGTTTTGACCTAAATGCTTCTTAGGTCTGAAATTTATTTGTCTTAAAAGTAATTGTACTTCCTTTTTATTCATAAAATTCATTCATACTTATGTGTCTTACTAAAAAGGTAATACTTCACATCTCTTTGAAGTTCTTTGATAATTCTTGATGCTAGTAATTTTATTGGGTTGGAAATACTTGTTCTGTCCGTGATATCTTGAAATGTTACAAATTTTTGTCTTTCTCTGGCTTCAAGAATTTCCCACATGTGTTTTTGGCCTATTCCAGGTAGTAATTTTAAGGCATGCATCCTTGGGGTAATTGATGTAGAGTTATTAAAAAATTTAATAAATTCTTCTTCAAACTTTAAAAGTTCAGCTTCAAGAATTGGTTGAATTAATGCTTTAGAAGTATTTGTTAAATCCCCATAATCTATTTTTTTTATAACTTCTTTTAACTTCTCTTCGTTTAAGAATTCCTCATAAGTTTTTTGATCTTGAACTCTAAGATCAGAATTTTTGTATGCTTTAACTTCATAAAGAACAAAATCAGGAAAAGTAAGAACTTGTGCTATAGGGTTTTTGGCCCAACTAGGCTTGTCTTCTTCGGGATGGCCGTGCATTAATAAATCTAATATTAAAACTTCCCGAAATTTTTTTATAAACTGTTTTTTCTTTTTTTGTCCACTTCGATAATCTCGTCTTCGTGGAGGACCTCTGTATCGCTCTCTTCTTTCCATCATTACTAGACGACTTGTTTTTTACTTTTTTGATAACCATTTCAAAATTTTAATTTTTAAGAAGAATTTCTCAGTTAGGTAGAACTGTTCATTAAAATTTAACACAACCTAGACTTATAAATTCTTCGGATCTAAGATTGTAGAATCATATATAGTTTTTTAATAAGATTCTCTTAGGATAAATTTCTCAATAAATCACATTTAGATTCTTTCAAATATAAAAACGAGAAATACGAAAAAAAAGAGCCTAACTTGATAGATTATCCATTCAGGAAGTTTTTATATCTTCTAATTGGTACAGAATCTCTTGAAGTTGGTCATTGGTTAACGTACGTCCCGTAAACGACTTCTCAAGAATTAATCTTAGTTCAAAAATCGTTTTAGGATCAATGTTGACGATATTAATTGCATAGAGCTCCTCAATATTATGTTTATCTATCAATAATTTCCTGATTTTAATCGCGGTTTTGGAGTCATGCTTTGCAAATTTGTTCACATAATTGTAGGTAATTTCTTGAAAATGAGACATACCCTCTTCGGAATCAATTTTTGATAGATGTTTTTTTACATTTTCCATAATCTCCTTAACTTCTGGTATTGACACCGCTCTCTCGTCCTTTTTTCTTCCTGACATAAGGTTGTACCTATGATTTAAACAATTTTTTGTATAGAACTAGAATTTAATCTAAAATGCTCTCTTCCTAAGATCAGAATTTTCTTCGAATTCCCCAATTTCACTTTTACTAAATAACAGCGTCCTCTTTGACCAATAATAGTTCCAGTCTTTCCGTAAAACCTTCGGTGGGGAAGCCCACGTTTTTGTACAGATGGATCTCCGATAACATCAACTCTATCATTGATATTGAAATCTTTTAAATATCTTTCAATTGATCCGAGCCCTCTATCTCTTACTTACTTTCGATAAAGTTTCCGAGTCTTATTTCTATAACCTTTATGGTTTGTTATAACATAACACCATTAAAAATTTATAATGAGTTGAAGTATGAATAATAATTTATTTATTTTTTGATTTTAGATATATGAATTACGTTTAAACCTTTTAAGACGAGATTTCTAACACATCTAATTCTTTACAAACTAGTGGGGTACCAAAAATCTCTGAAAAAGATGGAGAAGTGCGTCCGTTATCGCCATTAATTAATTCTTTTATATACGTTCCTCCTTGCGTTTCAATTATAAATTCAAAAAAATTATGTTTAATAAATTTTCCTTCAATTTTATGAATAATTTTCTTTCTTATTTTATCAGCACGACGATGAGAAACTCTATGTGGAGTT
>CAZRBD010000011.1:0-33659 GCA_964598265.1 uncultured archaeon | reverse complement strand
ATTTCTTTAGTAAATTCGTCTGTGCAACTAGTCCTTTGCCCTGTTCCACCAAATGTAGGGATATGAATATTTTGTTTAGTTGATTCTCTATATTTTTCATTAGTTTTATAATAATTTTTACGATAACAACTATTAGAACACCATTTCTTTTGTCTGCCTTCTAAAACGTTATCACAACCTTCTCCTTCACATATCTTTTGTTTCATTTTAGTTTGTTTATTATTATCGTGTTGTTTTGCTGTATAGTATTTCTTGGTGTCTTTTGCCTCATTTTTGAGTTTAATGACTTCATTTTTACTGCTGTACCTTAACTCTTGTATCTTTATTTTTTTTCTTTTAAGTTTATTTACTTTTTTTGCTAATCGTGTTAAATTTAAATTTCTACACTTAGGATTTCTTAGCTCTAGTACAAAGGGTCTTCCTGAACCTAGCATTTTTACATCGATATCTTCCCTACCAGCACCGTGAAATTTTGAATCTGTTGATTTTGACTCTTTAATAAACTCTGGACTTATTAATTCTTCAACACTTATTTGATATTGTTTTCCTGTGTAATTACATAATTTACATCCTTTACCTATGCAATTTTTGCAAAACCAATGAGTTTGAGGGATCCCTCTTATAAATTTATTATATCTTCCGTATATAAATAAAGATTTCAAAATTATTTCGATTTCAAATGATTCATAACCTATAGAGTAAATTATTAAAACATCGGGGTGAGAAAATTCTGGAGTTTTTTGTAATGGTTCCAGTAAAGCTTTTCCTATTACCCGATTAAAATGGCTTTTAAATGCTTCTGCTTCTAGAATCTTAAATTCAGTCTTAAAAGCATCCTCTCTATTAATTATGTGAGATTTAGGTTTTGTTCCAATTAAAAAGGTAGTGAACTCTAAATCTTCTAACTTTTTGATTGTTTCATTTATAAATTTTTCAGTGCTTGAAAAAATCCCATGGCATAGATAACATTCATTAGAATCGTCTTTCTCGTGAACAATTCCTTCATTTTTTAATACATTTTGGGCAGGTAAATATTTAACATTTTCTGCAAGCTTTTTTAAATTAACCAACGCAGATTTTTGTTCACTTTCATTTCCATATAAATAGTTTCTGTGATTTTCCATAGTTAATGAAAGTAGTAAAGAATAACCTCTCTCGTAGTTGGTAGTGCTGGTGCCTAAAAGAGAAAACATCCTACCCAAACAATGGATGCAAATATAGTACTTTTCGTAAATATCAATAATTTTGCTGAAAATCATGTTTGCTAAAATATAGTGGTTGATTATATATTGATTTTACTTATAAGTACGCTGTAGTACAAAATTTTTAAAATAAAAACTTATGCTCCTAAATAATTGCCAGTATTATTACAATTAAGAATAATCACTATTTGTACATTAAAATTACAGAAGTTAATTAAAATAAAAAAAGAATGAGAAATTTAGAGTTATTTATTTTTTCTCCCAATCAAAATCTAAAATTACATATTTTCTTGTATACAAATAAGAAATAAGTAAAATCACTGACACGATGGGACCAAATAATATTAATCCGAGAGAATAGGGATTGGTTCCTGTAGGATCGATGTTTGGCAAAGAAAGAATAGCACCAATAAAGAAAGCACCTACTGCTTGAAAGATATTAAGAATTATAGATGGAAATCCGCTATAAATCCCTGCTTTTAACTCTCCTGTTGATTTCTCATCGTCCTCTGCTACATCAGCATAAATGATATAAGGAAATAAGAACCATCCACCCAAAATGGCACCTATTCCTACTATGAAAATTACACCTAATCCTAGATAAGAATCCATGGGGATTAAACTAAATAAAGAAATAGGCAGAAAAGCCATAGCACCTAGGAAAACGTAAAGTAAAGCCTTTTTTTTCCCTAATTTTTGAATAGTTCTTCTCCATAAGTATAGAAAAATGAAAATAGTCAAAAGTAGAGCTACAGCAGCAATCATATAATCTAGCGTACCCAGATTTAAGGCTACTACAAGATACATTAACATGACTGATGTTATCATTGACCAACCTAAACCAGATATACCAACCATTAATACAATTTTCATAAAATTTCTGTTTTTTAAAATGATCTTCAAGCTCTCAACTAAACCTGAACTCATTTTAAAATGAGGTTCCGTCGGAAATTTTAACACAACAATGTAGAATAAAACAATTGTTAGAATTGCAAATATTATAATTGGTAGAGAAAAAAGTAAGGGTATATCACTACCAGCTCCAGCTTCAATATATATTGGAAGAATAATCATTGAAAAAAGAGCCATAATCCCATTTCCAATATAAGCAAAAGTATTCTGAAATTGAGAAACTATCGGTCTTTCATCAACCGGAAATTCTTCTGCCATCCACGCTTGATAGGGGGTTGTTACTGCATAACTTGCTTTAAAAACTATCTCCCATATTAACATCCATATAAATAAGGTACTCTTATCAGTAAGATCTATCATTACTCCTGGTAATAATAAGAAAATGGTAGATAACCCTAGTAATGGAGCAAATATTAGTATATAGGGCTTTCTTCTCCCCCATTTTGTATATTTTGCATCACTTAGCCATCCTACTAAGAATTGTGACAAGGCAATTGTTAAATAACCCATAGAAATAGCAAATCCTGCAAGTAAGGGTTGCAAACCAAACCCAATAACATATAGTGTTAATAAAGCCCAACTTTCGATTCCAAGAACAATAGAAGTACCTAGTCGCGGGGATCCAAAGAGCAGCTTCATAGAATTACTTGTTTGGGCTCTTTTAATTTCCTTTATTTCATTCATTTCACAACACGATTAATCTTTTTATTTTTTTAAAATTAATTACATTTATAGATTAGAGATAAATTATTATAAAGATTCATTAAAATTTCTATGAAGTCAAAAAAGGTTTTATAAATAAATTTTTAAAAAGAATTTCAAAAATCAAATGACATTTCAGATTTATATTTAGTCTTCTTCTTGATCCCAACCTAAATCTTTTAGGACAGAATCTAAAGCCTCAGATTCTTCTTCTAAAACAAATTCAGTGTCGTATTCAGAAGCAGAAAGTTCTATATCAAAATCAGGTGGAGTAAGTTCATCAAATGAAGGAATACTATCAGGGGATGGAAAATCTTTAACAACTGGAGGAGTTTCCTCAGAAACAGGTTCATCATCAATTTCCATTGGAGTATAATCGTCAAGGGGAATGGGCGGAACCTCATCATCATATACTTTAAATTGAGACGGGAGAATTGTTTTTTGTGCTGTTTTGGATGTAATTACTTGTTTTATTTCACTCTTTGTGGTCGTGGTAACCGTTTTTGGGATTGATACAACACCACTTTCAGCAGAAGGTTCAAGGTCTTCGAATTCCAAGCCTTCTTTTTCCCAATCATCCAGAAATCCTAATAAGTCATCTAAAGCAGCTTTATCTTGCTCTACTGATGGTTTTACTATTGGTTTGAATTCTTCTTCTACTTGTGGAAATGGTTTCTGTACTTCTGATTCTTCAATGGATAACACCATACCTGTTTCTGAATCACCTGAAATCAATCTATTTAGTCTTTTTACCATTTCTCGTAAATATCCAAGATAATACCCAATTCGATACGAATTATTCAGACCCGCAAACACAACATACTCTTCATTTATCGCTTGCAGAATACCATACCCTAAAGTGTTATGTAAGATTATTTCAGTTAGAGCTCCATGAGTAGTAGCTTGACTTAACCTTGATCCTAAATCAATTAAAGCAGTGCTCGAAGCAGATGTAGCATCTGCATCTAAATCTGAAGAGTGTGCACTAGCAACTTTCATTCCTACTCTCGATAAAACTGCCAAGTTTTCTAGATCTGTTTTATTTTCCTCTTCTCTTAATACAAGCATCAGTTTTTTACGGATACTTTCCGCAATCGAAGACATTTTACTGAGATTTAATTATTACTGAGATTTAATTATTACTGAGATTTAATTATTATTAGAGTGTTTATTGTAATATATTTTAGCATTCTTTAATTTTAAAAACTTATTCATATTCATTTGAGTTGTAGGAGGCGTACTTAACCTTTGAAAAGAATAATCAGATAATTCTGTTATTAGGGTTTTCATTTCATCGATCACTTCTCCAGTATTTAATTTATCAGTATCAATCATGAAAACTCCTTTTTTTGTAGATAAAAATTGGGTATAGTAGGAGAGAATAGTTAACAAATATTCTTTATCTTCTTCATTCCATTCTTTCCGTATTCTTTCGATTGAGCCTCTTTGTATTATTCTTTTCATGATCGTATCTGGTTTTGCATATAAATAAAAGATATAATCTTCTTTCCATTGAATTGATCTATAAGTGTCTGAAATAAGTGTAAAATCTTTTTCTTTCAGATTTAAACTTTTAGAATATATTAATACACAATAAGGGGTTCTATCTAATATTAATATTCTACCATTATATTTATCATCAAAATTAGTAATATTTTGGTTTCTTCTGATGAATTGTTGGAGAAAATGGAGCTCACTTCTAAATCCTATTTGTTTATCAGAGGAACCGAAAGGAAAAGGAGGTTTTTTGACATACCTCTCAGGGAAGAATTTGAATTTATTGTTATTTCTAATAATTTTTTTTTTTAAGAGATTGAATACCGTAGTTTTACCAACACCATGAGCACCAGCAATAGAAATTATAATATTATCCTTACTTCCTTTATTCCTATATTTTTGTTTTCCCAATCTCCTTGCTCCAGCTAAAACTAATTAGATTTTAATAATAAAATAATAGTTAAATTATCATTGAGATTATTGATTTTTCTTATTATTAAAATTTTATATTGAGGGGAAAATGAGTAATTAAAATTAAAGCACGATTAATATCATTATGACAATATTATAAAGACAATTTGCTATAATCGTATTATAGATGTTTCCATTTATTGAATATAAAACACCTAGTATTGTAAATGTTAAAAAGTTTGTTATAAAGAAAACTAGTCCAATAGGAAACGAAAATAATAACATTACAAGTGAATAAGCTAAAGAAACTAAAAGTATAACGTAATATTCTTTTTTAAATTTCTGTTTAAGAGCATTATGCAAGACTCCTCTAAACACAATTTCAGATGAAATTGCACCTGTTATTAACAATAAAGTTAAAATAAAAATCCATAATAAATCAGCATTTCTTATATCTAGATTTTGCTCAATTATACTCATTTTTATATCAAAAAAATCTAAACCCGCATTGTTAATTAAAGTAATAAATGTATTGGAAAAATATTCGATAAGAATCAATATAAATGTCCCTACAATACCAATAACGATTGCATTAAGAATTTTTCTTGAATCAGAAAAGAAACCTAACTTACGGTATCTATGTCTTTTATTGTAAATATACCATATGGGATACACTCCAAAAACTAGTTCAGGAAGTTGACTTAATACAATGATTACAATATTTAAATTTGTGTCGGCTGTATCAAATTGGAGTGATATCAGGGTGATTATTAGAAAAAAGAGAATAATGAGTACATAAATACAGGTACTGAATACATTAATACCTTCTTTTAACTTCCATGTATCTGGTGATAGGATAAATTTTTGTTCTGGTTCAAATTTTTTATTTGTAAAAATTAACCCTGGTTTTTTTTGTATAAAAGCTTTGGTTATCTCTGATATTCTTTCTAGTTCAGTATTACATATCGGACACTGTTCTAAAATAGTAGAAGTTACAGTGGAGCCACAACCAGAGCATTTTCTTGAAATATCAAGTTTCTGTGGAGAAATAGGTTTAACTATTTTTTTAATTGATTTAACTTTAATGATTAACTTACCACATTCGGGACAATAAGTCTCGAATTTTTCTTCTACCTTTGCTCCACAGTGTACACAATGTTTAATTTTTGGATTATTTTCTTTTAACATATCTCTAAATATGAGCTCATTCGATAATTTGTCTTGTTTAATATATAAACTAAGAATTAAATAATTTTGGATTAAAATTTATATAAATAAAGATATAAGCATTATTAAATGGTTTTATTCAACTATATGTTTATATTGACCATTTACATGGATATGATTATGCTACAAAAAATCTTTAAAAAGAGAATAAATGAAATCTATAAGAAATTTAATGATAAAAAAATATTAATATCTGATGAAAAAGCTAATTTCTTCGGGTTAGAGTCATTAGGAGTACGGAAAATTCGAGGAAATGGCGTTCTACTACTTACAAAAATAGAATTATTCTTCGGAATGTGGAAACCTAAAAGAGATTTATTAATCCTTGTTAGAAATATTATTGAGATTTCTAATCCAAAATCACATATGCATCGATCAGCTTTTAGACCTCTCTTAAATATAGTTTTTGTTAATGAACAAGGAGAATTTGATTCAACTGCTTGGTATGTACGAGAATTAGATAAATGGAATCAGATTCTGAAAGAATTGATTAAAAATAGATAAATAAAATAGATTAGTTCTTTAATTTTAGTCTTGTCTTATACTATAACTAATTAAAGTCCTCTGAGGTAGAGCAACCAACAAATAATCAGTCGTAATAATACCTTGCTTTCTCAAATTTGATACTACGACCGCTCCTGATTCATATCAAACAGTAGTCTTGTTACCTCCTCTATAGAGTTTCAGTTTTTCTTGAAAATCTGATAAAAAATAAAATCTCTCTGCCCTGTCTTTTTCATCAATTAATTGGTCTTTCTCATAATCCCACTGTGAATGTACGAAGATAAGTTCTCTAACAGCAGTAGTCAACTTAGCTCCAAAATGCATTAAAAAGACACCAAGCACTTGATATGCTAAATGAGATTTCGGTTTAATGGCAAAATCTACTAAATTATCATAGATATCTTCAATTCAATCCCTAATTCTGTCATCCGGAACGTGTCTGGTCTTCTCTTCATCAGATAAAGAAGAATAAAGCAACTCATAATAACTAGACCATTAAACCCATGCATCCGAATTACCCATTATGGTATATGACCCAGTCCCATATTTTAAAATCATTATTTAATTCTTTTTTGTATTTAATCCTTTTAAGTTCTTTTTTGTAATATTTGTCAGTTCCATAAGTAATAACCCCTGATAATATGTGCAAGAATCAAAATATACTTCTCCTAAATCTGATTTCCCAGCATGAGCTAGAGCTATTTGGGCGTTTAGTGAGGCTTTCATCAATAATTCAATCCCTTTATATATTAAATTGGGACTCCATATCCCATTCTGGGGATTGGCCCACCAGACAGGACAAGAATAAATTCCTTTATCGTAGAAAAAGCGAGAAGTTCTATAATATTTCTCTACCTCCCAATTCATAGTTAAATCTGTATTATCTACCAAGTTCATTAAATTGTTTAGACTTTTCATGAATTTCCAGTAATACTTATGAATACTATTATCTGGATGTTTCCATAACGGGTAAGAAATTTCTGCTTTAATATCCTCATAGGATGTACTCCAACTTGATTCTCTGGGAGTAACATTTCTTTTTGTGATGGGAAAATATTTATCTAAATCAGAAATAAATACGACCTGTATTTTCTCATCTTCAGTAATGAAATCTAATACTCTCTTTAGAAAAGATTTTTCATAGAACGGAATATGGTGTCCAAAAGTCTCTCCATCCATAGCAGTTACTATATATCTATCAATTTCGCTGTAAGAAGATGACTTGTCGTTATTTTTTTTTTGGAAAATCTCTTTTATTTCTTTTACAAATACTTTAGCTGTAATATTCTTAAAAGAAATTTTATTACTAAGAATGTCATCCCTAAAAAATAGTTGAAGCCCATCTGGAGAAGTATATATCTTATCATAGGGCCATTCTATTGGACAAGCAATTCCACTCATTAGGACCCATTTATATCCTAATTGTCGAATAATTTTTACTACAGTCTCAGAGATAGCTAATTCAGGAGGGAAAAATCCCTTTCCTTCCCAACGCCCAAATTCTTTTCTGTTTATTTCTTCATTGATATGAATTTGGTGTTTTACTTCTTTCTTAGGGATCAAAGGAAGAATGGGATGGTATTTTGCCGTCCCTACAACTTCAATTTTACTATCAGAGACTAAATTTTTCAATAAATCCATAGTATCAGATAATCCATATTGATAAAGTAATTCGATAAGAACTCCATTGATATTTAAACTAAGTTTAACATCATCGTATTCTTCTAGCAATGAAAATAAGGGTTTGTAACTTTCTTTATCAACTCGTTTTAAAACATTAATATCTTGAGTAGGTGGTTGGTATATGTGGAGTAATGGTGCCCAAAATGTTGTCATTTTATCTCCTTATTTCTCAATTATAGTTTCTTTTATTGCTGTACCAAAATGTGTAGCTCCAGGACCAATATGAACTAACACCTCATCTCCAATATTAATATCTATAACAGATTTAGCCTGACCATCAGTTCCAACTAAGCGTATAGTCTCAGCATTTTGACAAATACAGGCAAAAGTAATGATTTTATCATCTTTCACAGTTTCTAATTCGAATCGGAGCATCGGACGGGTTTCTATTTTAACCCTTCCAATTGAAACAATCCTTGCATCACCTTCACTTGTAACTGCTATAACTTTATCACCACCTTTCAATTCGCTTAGATATTTTGTGCGATATAAATTATCAGGATCATCGTTAGGTACTATCAAATAAGCAGATACATCTCCAGCATTGACTCTAAATGGTCTGGATGCTACGAATTGAGTCTCAAATGTCTCAGAATGAATCAAACAGAATCCAGCTGCGGTAGATCCTACCAAGAATCCTTCTCCAATATTTAGAAGAGAAGTAGAATCAATACACACTCGTTCACTCTCCGGAATTGTTTGTATACTACTAATTTTTGCTTTGGTTAATTCTATATGAAAATCTGATTGTATGAGTTTCTTCAAATCACCAATATCATTAAGATTTTTTGGTTTTATTAGAATTCCATCTACGCCAATTTCAAGAGTTTTTAACATTAATTCCGCTTCGTTTACGTTTTCTACTTCAGCAATTAAATCTGTATAGTTAGAGTGCATTTCTGCTATAAGGTTTTCATATGGAATGATCTTCCAATCTTTTGCAGAAACCACAATAAAATCAACATATCCAGTTTTTGAAATTTCAATTATTTTTCTTTCATCTTCTTTTGATTTTAACTCTAAAAAGAATCCTATATTTCTCTTTATAGAGTTTTTCTCATTTTTCACTTCATTAATGTTTGCTATATGTTCGTAAATTAAAAATTGAGAAGGAATCTGTGGATCTTTTGAATATAAATTTACACGTTCAATATTATCAAATTCTGAAAATGTTTCCTCAGAAACTAAAAAATTCAGTATGTTTTTGTTAAATGCTTCTTGAACTAATTCCATGAAATTATTAGTCTTAATTTCGAGGTTTAAAATTATTCTTTTCATTACACTCTAAAATTGGTCTATGAAAGCTTTTTTGGTTAGAATTATTTTAATATTTATATTATATTAATTATTATTAAATTTTTAAGTTAGAAAAATCATATAATTCATAAATTAGATAATAATTATTAATACTTCCAAGAGGAGTTAATTAAAATGGTATTAAAGAAGAAGCTGTTCCCTAAAGGCAAAGGTAAAGAAAAAGATACTTTAATTTCTAAATCTAAAGCGCATATTCATAAATTAACATTAATGAATAAGAATTATCGTCGAAGAGCTGAGATAAGTCGGAAAAATGCAAAAATCGCACTAAAGCGAGGAGAAAAAAATCGAGCGAAAAATTACCTTGTTCAGTACAAATCTTATCAGGCAAAAGTAGATCGTGCTACAAATATTAGGGCGAAAATTGAAAGGCAAATCCAAGCAATAGAAGAAGGAGTTCTAATAAGCCAAACAGGTGATCTAATGGAAGGAATCCGTGATGAACTTGAATATATAGCTACTAAAGCGTCACCCACTAAGGTTGCAGAAATAGCCGAAGACTCTGAAGTTTATGTATCTGAGATTGAAGAAGCTGCGGATATTTTAGCAGGAGATCCCGAAATTGATCTTGCAATTGATGTTACCGATGAATTAAATCAGTTAGAAACTGAGATGCTCTTAGATCAAGGAGGTACTATGCCCGAAATTCCTTCAGATGATTTACAATATATTCCAGAATATGATGATATTGAAGAAACAGGTGACATCAAATCAAAAGATAAGTTGAAAGAAGAGATCGATAAATTAAAGAAGGAATTAGAAGGCTAAACCTTTTTCGTCAATTTCTTATAATTTTTCTAGTTCTTTCAATGCAATAACCATATTTTTTACTTTCCTTATGGCGATTTCATAACCTTCCTTTTCCCCAAATGCTTTAAGTGGCAAGAAACCACAATCTGGCTTTATTATTAGATTTTCTGAACCATAACTATCTATTCCTCTTTGTATAAACTTTTTCAGAAAATCTACATCTTCTATATAATCATCAATCTGTTTATTACTTTCAGGGGCAAAATTTGATTTAATAGTACCCATTGCTAATAATTTATCTGATTCTAAGAGATGTTTTTTTTCAAATACTCTAAAATTGTCCTCATTTGCGCTGAATTCAAGATCTATAATATTCAAATTTGTGTTCAAGAGAATATCACGTAGTTTAGGGCTAATAACCCCGCATACATGGATAGATGATAAATTTTTTATTCCAGAAACAGCTTTGTTTATTGTTTTTATAAAGAAGTCTTCAGAATGAAAGAGGGGTTTCCTTCCCACTAAAAGGCCGAGTATGGGTTCATCCATGGAAATGATATCTATGCCTAGATCATTGTAAGCTGCCCCAATTTGTTTCATCATTTCTGCAAATTTATCTACAAGCCAATCTACCATAACCGCTCGGGGTTCTTTAAAAATTATTGGTTTTAAGTTTTTAGCGAGATTTTGTTTCAAAAGTATATCAAAAGTTAAAGTAAAAGGTCCTGTTAGGCAAGCTTTCGTACCTTTAATTTTTTCTTTAAGTTGAGGGTGTTCCTTTAAAAATGTTGAAATAAATTCTCCATATTGCATGGCTAAAGGAGTTTCGGGAATTTTAAAATCCTCATAAAGAAAGAATTTGTTTTCAACTTCTTCTAATTGGACAATACTTTTTGAGAATGGTGATAAAAATTGATTTATCATTGAAACTAATTGGGGATAACATGGATAATCAATTCCTACATTTATTAAATCGTTGAAAATTTTCACCATATTTTCATTTGTATTGCTTAAGGGCCAACTACCAACAACAGTAGTAAATACCATATCTAATAAAAAGAAGATAAAGATTTAAAATATATTCTTGACACTGTAAAAATTCTATTAATAGAAATTTTTCTCATCAAAATTTCTGCTTTTTTGTTTGATATTTTCAGCTTCCTCTAAACTTTCTTTCAATGATTGTATTTTGGTATCAATAAAGTAAAAATCTTTTTGGAGGTTTTTATAAGTTTTAAAATAATCAACCTCAGAGATTATACCTTGGTCAAATTTAGTATCTAACTTTTTTATGGTTTGTTTAACGCTATATCGTTCTTTGTTTAACTCAAGCATCCTCTCCTGAATTTCTTTATCAAGCTTAAATGGATGTCTCTTATATCTAGAAGTTCTGGGAGGTGAGACATCATCGGAATTAAATAATTCTGTTAAATGATTTTTGTTATAATCTTGAAATCGTCGGTTATTAGGTTTTGGTTCTTCACTATAGTAATTTCTATTTAAAGATTTGAATTGAGGTATGTAATTACTATTCGGATTTTGTTTTAATTTTCTCATCAAGTAATTTCTATTCTCGACACTGTAGAATTCAGTATTATATCCTGGAAATCGTTGAGAAACATAATTTTGAACACGATTAGGATTAGATATATTTTGCCTAAAAAAGCTTTGTTCGTCAAATATAGGAGGGTATATTAGATTTGAAGATTCCGGAGGGTATATTCCATTAGGTTGATTCAATTGAGGAAAATTATTTCCTGTATAAGCAACCAGGTTTCCTGAAAAATTTTCACCATTAAAATTTGGATTAAAATAATTATTAGGATGGATATTTTGAATTTGGTTGGGAACTATATTTTTATTATGAGATAAATTAGTATTTACATAATTTTGAGCTTTTTCACTGCTTTTATTATATTGACATTTTATACTGAAGAAGTTGTTAATGGATTCTTCTATAAAAGTTTCAAGATCATCCAAATCTATATTAGTTCTTTGTAGCCTTAATGCAGTTTTTTTATCGTATACAGTAGTTTCATCAAAATTTCTAGCTAAAAGGATGTATTCAATTACTTTAGAAACAGATTTTTGCGGCAATGAGAATTCGTATTTCCCATAGGCAAATTGTATATATAACTTTTTAAAAAGTCTACCCTTTTCTCTAATTCTTGTTAAATCTCCAACTGGAGCTTTGAAAATCAATTCCTTCTTCTTTTTAATAATACCATGCTCATGAACAAATGATAAATCAAGATTAGAAATAAAAAGAATACCTTTGTCTTTTTTATATCTTGCTTGTGTATCTAATCCATTAGATAATTTCGCATTTATCGCAAAAACAGGTTTCTCTTTTTCTGCAATCTTTAGAATTTTCCTATAAGAAGTAAAATAAAGATTTAACTTATTTATAAATTTTAAATTGGCTAAAATAGATTCTACGCTACGTTCAAAAGTATTAACGTTATTTGTGATAAAATCCTTTATAGAATCATAACTCCTCACAAAATTTTCAAATAAACTCTCAATAATAGTAATGTTTGAATTCGGTTGAGAATAAGTATCAAAAAAGTATTCTTGATTTTGGTTTAATTGATGAAAATGAACGCTAATTTTTTCATATAATGTGTTCTGAACATATTGAAATAACTTAAAAAGAGCTAATAAATCAGATTCCATTTTTGGATAATGATAGTATCTCAAGGGAGGGGCTCTAGCTTTTTCCAGCTTTTGTTGAAGCATTAATAGTTCACTAAGTATCTCCCTTAAAGGTACTACAAATAGACGTGTATTTTTAATTAAATCCAGAAATAGTTTTTCAAGATCTTCCTTTTTCTCATAGATATTGACAATATTATGAGAATTACACTTAGGACATGTTTTTATCAGTTGGGAACCTTTATCTATATTTTCGCTTCCACAATCATTACAAACTTTCTTTTTATCTGAATCTAAATTATCAATTTTTCTTGAATTACAATCTTGACATTTATTGTAATTAACATTTTCTTCATGTAAACAGTCAGAACAACAATTAGAGCTACAATCCTCACAGTAGTAAGCTAACTGAACATATTTATGGCAAAAACGACAAATTTGTTCTGACATTTTAAATTATGAACCCAACCTAATAATATGAAAAATCTTTATAAATCGCTTAATCAAGAGGATAGTGAATTTCACAATAATTAAATAAATATATTATCGAAATATCATGTAATATCCAGATATTTAAGAAAAATATAAAAGAGCAGAATAAGGTTATTTAATAATTTTTATTTTTTGTCCTAATGCTTGCCCGGGAACTCCCGCTTTTTTAAAGTGAGCTCTCACAGCACCATTATTTCCATGTGCTCTGGATATAACACCCTTCAGTTCCTTTCCCGTAGAGCTTACCCATACTACAGTCCGCCCTATGAGTTTATTCGCTTCTTTTCTGGTTTTTATATTTGAAAAAACCAATATGCAATGTTTTTGATGTACAGTATGGCGCCCACCCTTATAGTTTGAAATTACGCCTTCCATTCCAAGTAAATTCAATTTATTTAAAGACATTTGAGAAAACCACCAGAAGTTAGGTCGTACTATTTTTTAGTAAATATTTCAAAATTATTAAGTTTTTTTAATTACCAAAACAAGTTTAAAAATATATAGAAAAAGAAATTAAAGCTCTACTAAATTAACTTCATATATAGAGAGCTTATAAGTAATTTAAGAGAATGTAAACTTATGAGAGTTGCTTTTAATAAAATCGTTATCACTCCAAAAGGTTATAATGGTAGACAATTGACTTGCTATACTCGTCCATGTTTCTGTTTGGGCAAGTTAGGTGAGATTTATGCTCATGGAATCTTAGTTGAAAGGAAAGACATATTTAATCAATTGCTAGTTTTTGTCCTGTATGTGTGATTTTATCATTGCATGTGATTTATTCCAGGCTAATAGATTAATTGCTTTCATTTTTTCTAAGAAAGTTTCTTCAGAAATGTTTTCCTCTTGATTTATTATGTCATCTACTTTTTTGAATAATTCTTCCTCAATATCTCTAAGCTCTTTTCCTTTTTTTATCGGTTTAGAATTTGTATGCTTACACCAAAACCAATCTGGATCAATCATCGAATATGGTCCCGGTTCGTTATATATTTGTCCTTCAATAGGAAATATAAAGGGTTTATAAATACTTACACATGGAAGTGAAGTTCCCGTAAACCAATGAATAGAATTTTTCCCGATTCTTAAATGGGAGACTTGAGAACCTGTTGATTCAAAACCACCATGCATACAAATTCCGGCTTGATGTTCTCTAAGAAATTCCATCATAATTCTCGGAGTAATTTGACCTACATTTTCGTTCAATAGAACTTTCGATTTTCCTTCTCTAGAATATGGGGAAGGTTGATCAGATATGACAGAGCCAGAAAAAGTTACAGCAAAATCAAATTCATCATCTGATTTACAATAATTCTTTTCAATAGCGTATTGGACTATTCCCTTCTTTCGAAAATCTCCCTTACCTCTAATTGAAATATTATTTGAAATCGATCGAATCTCAGTCACTTTTTCAATAATCCACCATTTATCAGCTGTTTCTAATACAAAAGCTTCATTACTATCTGCGATTATAAATGAGTTATGATACACCCAACTCGGGTCATTATAACCACACCCCCCTCCCTGTCCAAATGTCTCTAACAAATTAATTATAACATCTATCGCTTGTTTGGCCGTTCTACCTCTTTCAAGACCTAACCTTAATAAATCCATCCCTAACAATCCAATTTTTCTTAATGGTTCGAGTGTATATACTGATTCATTCCCTATCACAACACCATATTCATTGACACCCATTTCTGCCCCCCACATCCACCAAGGTTGACTTAATAGAACAGAAGCAGTTTCATTAACTTGAGGAATTGAAATGTAAGTACATTTTACTTCTTCTCCTTTTGAGTAAGTCTCTCTCTGAAAAGAAGTTACTAACTGAACCTCATCAAAGGGTCGATCAGAATTTTTTCCAAATATTACACTTCCATCAATAGTAGCATTTGTAAGTGCTATTAACGTATCACACATATTTGTATTAGATAATATCTATTTCAGATAATTTAACGCTGTAATTGCATATAGTTTTGTCACATTAATCAAATCTTCGATGTATACAAATTCATCAGTAGAATGATGGTTATTTTCTCCTCGAAGAGAACCTATTAAAATTGTTTCTATACCCTTTTGCTGAAAAAAATGGGCATCTGTTGTAGGTATAAATACCTTAAAATCTCTCTCTTCATTATAAACTATTTTATAAGCTTCTTTAACAATTTTTGCAAAATTAGAGTTAATATCAGTTATTTGTGGGTTTATTGATATAGGAATTTGAACGATAATATCTAAGTTATCATCCTTTTTCTTATAATCATCAATAAAATCTAATATTTTTTTTTTTAATTCCTCAACATCTTGTTCTGGAATTGTAGTAATGAGACAATTCAATACACACTTGTCAGGTATAGAATTTACGGAAACTCCACCTTTAATTGATGTAAAATTAACGCTACTTATTTTTGATGGCATATCAGGATGCATTGGATATTCTGTTTCTTTTATTTCTAACTCATCTTGTAATTTCATCAAGAAATTCATAATTGGGAGCATTTTATTAATCGAGTTTATTCCTGAATATTTATTACGATTAGGGGATGGTAAATCTGGGAAGGCTTGTGCATTCCTGCGTAATCCTTTTATTATGAAGCTTATTTGAAATGTTCCCCCTCGAAATGTGACAGGAAAATCGCTTACTGAATCACCTAAGAGGCAAGCATCCCCCTTTAGAATTTCTTCGTTAACAAGGTATTCTGATCCAAACATTCCTCCAATCTCCTCATTAATAACAGCGGAAATGATTAATTTTCCATTAAAATCGAATCCTGCATTTATTAAAGCCTTAGCTGCAAAAATTTCAGCTGCTACGCAGGCCTTATCATCGCTAGATCCTCTCCCATATATCTTATCATCATTAATTTCCCCACTGTAGGGATTTTTCTTCCAACCGTCATAAGAAGCAACTGTATCAAAATGAGCATTGAATATTAGAACTTGATTATTTTCATTCCCTATTTCTCCTATAACGTTATGTCTTTTCCTTTGCGTTTTTATCCCATATTCTTCCATTTTAGAAGCTATGAATTTAGAAATTTCCTTGTATCTTCCAGGTGGAACTTCGGAGGGTATTTTTATTATATCTTGAAGGAATTCTATGATCTCATTTTGCATATCGTCAATTTTTTTAATAATAATTTGCTCTAACTTTTCCATAATTCCCAACTATTACTCTTCTGATTTACATAATTATGAGAAAATACAATTTTTATTATATTTTATCTTTATGAGATGACAAATAGAATTTTAAGGAAAGTGTTATTGATATTTAAAATAACATTTTTTAAGTTACCGCTATAGCATCAATTTCAACTAGAGCACCCGGCATTGGGGATACTGCCTGAACTGTACTTCTAGTGGGAAATTTTTCATTTACTCCGTTTTTTTCGAAAAATTCTTTATAAGCTTGGTTCATTTCTGTAAAATCAGTTATAGATTTTAAAAAAACGCTAACTTTTACAATATTTGACACATTTGCTCCTGCTTTTTCTAAAATTGTCTTTATTTTTCCAAGAACTGTTAAAGTTTGATTTTTAATATTTTTATCATCTGGATTAGGAACCTGTCCCGAAATAAAAATCAAATCACCTGCTTTTAAACCTAGACTGTAGGGTCCAGCTTTAGGAGATCCTGTGTCTATTACTTCTTTATTAACCATCTTAACACCCATCTATTTTTTATTATATTCTATTTTATTGTTTAACTTCAGTTAATGAATATAATATATTTTCATTTATCTGTATTTTTTTCATCAGACTAATTAATCATTGCTCTATTAGAATCTAACAAATCCTTTTTTAATTAAGTTTTAATAAAATTCTTTTTTTTAAAAATTAGACTTTGTCATATTAACACTTTATTCATTATATATTGATTTTTGATTACTACTAGCTTTCTATAAAAAATGAGACATTTTGACAGAAAAAAGAGATAAACTTTGGATTTTTACTTTTGAGTACGCAGGAATTGTAAAAGTTGGGGGGTTAGGAGAAGTTCCCGCAAATCAGACTAAAATTTTAGCTGATAAATACAAAATTACAGTTTTTATTCCCTCTCATGGACAAATCCATAATTTAGAAAAAAAATATGAATTATACAAATTACCTTTTAACTGTGTAGGACAAATAAACCCTTCTCATTTTAGTAGTAATGGAGGTGAGAGTAATTACAGCATTGCTTTTTATCAATTAGAAATAAACAATGTTACTATAATTTTACTAAGCGGTGAAAATTCCTTTACTAAAAGATTTTTAGATGATGGAGTTGTCTACAACCCAAATACTTTGAGTGGAAAGATTTGCCTTTTTAGTATAGGAATGCGTTGTTTTATCGAGTTTCTAATTGATAATCGTAAAAAAAATTTGCCTGAATTTATTCATCTTCACGATTATCACTCTGTCATCCCATTCATTAGTATTAAGCAAATTTTAATAAAAAATGGATTAGATGTATCCTCCATAATTACTCTTCATTTATTAACCCAGCCAAGATATCCAATTGAATTCTATAGAAATTGCGGCATAAATCATACACCAATTTCCATTCGATTAAAAGGAGGACTTAAGTCATTGACATTAAATGAAGTCTTCGCCATCTGTGAGGAAATTGGTAGTGGAAATCAACCACCGACAGTAGAAAAAATCGGTGCATTTGTTAGTGACATAGTTTCTACCGTAAGTCAATCTTATCTAAAATCAGATATAATTCCGAAATGTGGTGGCGATTTAATTGAATTCAAATCTAATTTCGTATGGGATGGGTGTGATTGGGATTATAACGAGATTTATAATCAGGTTTTAAAAAATCATGAGCATGAAATCCGAGCTTTATTAAACTTATCAGAACAAAACGATCTAACATTAATGGATATGAAGAAGTATTTGTTGACTTATAAAATTGCACATCTTGATAGAAGTCCACTGATTCGTTCGGAACAAGTTTTACAAGTAATAAATGAAATTTCAAACGAAAACAGGTTTGTTAAAAACGGTCATATTATAGCTTTTGACGAATCTGGTCCTTTAGTAATTACAACTGGAAGAATTTCTAGTCAAAAAGGATTTGAAACTATTTTTGAAGCGATTCCAGAGGTAATTAAAGTAATTCCTGATGCAAAATTCTTATTTTTGATATTACCTACAGAATATAGTTTAAATAGAATAAGAATCTACTCTCAATATGTTAAAGAATACCCAAAAAATCTAAGAATAATATTTGGAGTAGCGTCTGATATTTTTCATTTAGCTCATATCTCTGCTGATGTTTATTGTGCTCTTTCAAGATGGGAACCCTTTGGTATAATCGCTTTGGAAGCAATGGCTTCAAAATTACCGGTAATCGCAACAAAGGTAGGAGGTTTTAAAGAAACAATAATAGATTTACGCAATTTCCCAGAAATTGGAACAGGTATTTTAATTGAAAAAGATAATCCTATTCAGTTTGCGGAAGCTTTAATTTCACTTTTCAAATTAGCCGAAATCTCTATCAAAGTTAAAGAAAAAGACTTGATTTATGAAACCGAAAATTTTAAGTTAGTGAACCAAATTCCTGATGAAATTCTCAAATCATTAGTTCTATTAGATCCTAATTACTTTACTAAGTTAAGAGAGAATTGCTATAAAAGGGTAAACAACAATTTTCGATGGAAAATAGTTTCAAAAAAATTAATCGATCTTTATAATGAAATAAAGAATCTTCATTTAGTGAATGTAAAGGAGTTTAAATTTTGATTATATCAAAAAAATCTGTTATTCTAATTTTAATTTCAGTTTTTTGCTTGAATTTTGCAGGAATGGTTGTGTTTACTTATACGCCTAAATATTTACTATATTTAGGTACCAATAGACCTTTTACGCAGCTTATAGTTTCTATATTCCCTTTGACAGCTTTTCTTTTTCCTCCATTATTCGGTTTCATTTCAGACAAAATTCAGAATAGAAAAGTCTTCATATTAACAGGTTCTTTTGGGATAAGTTTAGCTTTTCTATTATTATCTTTAACTCAAAATCTCATATTCAGTGTAATTTTCTTTTTTTTATTTGGTATTTCTTTTGCTTCCTCAAACATTACTTTTACTTTATATGCCGAGTTAGTAGAAGATAAAAATAAACTTATATCATATTATAATGCGACTATCGTAGCTGGGTGGTTTTTTGGTGCTCAATTTGGAGGTATTTTTATTGATTTTTATGGAATAGAAAAAATATTTTTATTTACTCTAATGGTTTCTCTCCCTTCAATAATTTTTGTTCTTTTTATTAGAGAAAAAAGGACCTTGATACTAGAAAGGTATAAAAGTAGAGAAATTGGCAGTCAGAATGGTTTAAAAATTAATGAACATGAAGATAAAATGTTAATTTCCCATTCAATTTATTATGGATTATTTTTTAGGAATTTTAGTATCAAGCCTATTATGCCGATTCTTGCTATAATAATGGCATTATATTTAAATAGTAATACTGAGATTGGTTTTTTAGTTGGTATAAATTTTTTCATCCAGTTTTTTCTGATGTTGTTAGCAGGAAAGTTTATCACCCATAAAAACATGAAATCTTTTATGGTTGTTGGTTATTCTTTAAGCGCACTAACGATTTTTGGATATATAATTTCAACTAATTTTTGGATATATTTATTATTCCAGTTTGTGTTTGCATTTAGTTACTCTACACATTGGGCTGCTACTATAATGTACATCTCCCAAAATACGACACCTACAAATAAAGGACAAATTATGGGTTACGCTAACGCGAGTGTGTTTTCTGGTAGTTTTCTAGGAGTTCTCTTTTTCAGTCTTCTATTGACTTTTAATCCGGATTATTATATAGCTATGAGTTTCATGATAATTTTTCCAATGATTTCGGTTATAATTATCTTACTAAAATTTAAACCACATCAAAAACTTGTTAAACAAATCATTGAAATTCCAAAATAAGAGTAATTTCTAATGTAAACGAAATCCTTTAAATGATTTATTAAAAGGTATATAATATAGATTAAATATTAATTTGCATTTAAAATAAAGGCGAATATGATATCAAAAAGATCTTCTTTTCTCATTTTAATTTCAGTTTTTATAGTATATTTTGGGGCAATGGTAATAGTCACTTACTTACCACAATACCTGGATTTTCTCGACACACCAAAACCTCTTATATCATTGACTATATCGATCTTTTTATCAACTCTTTTTATTTTTCCACCCTTTATAGGTAGAATTTCAGATAAATTACAGAATAGATACTACTTTATACTAATTGGAATATTAGGTATACTTTTCTCATCATTTCTGATGTTATTTGCAAAAAATTTGATATTAATAAACATATCTTTAATTCTATTCGGTTTCTCTGCCTCATCTTTTACAATTTTATTTACATTGTATACTGAGTTAGTGCAAAATGATTCGAAAAAGATTTCTTATTATAATGCTGCTATAGCGGCAGGATGGTTTACAGGAGTCCAATGTGGCGGTATTTTTATTGATTTTTTTGGTATTCAGCAAATTTTTTTCTTTAGCTTGTTAATCTTTTTAATAAGTATATTTTTTGTAATATTCATTAAGGAAGATAGACAATTAATTTTAGAACTCTCTAAGAATTTTAATATTCAGAATTTAAATGAGATTTCAGAAAATATTGGCGAAGTGAAAAATTCTAACTTTAAATCAATATATTATAGCATCTTCTTTAGGAACTTTGGGATAGGGCCTATTCTAGGGATAATTGTAATTATAATGAGTTTTCACTTAACAAGTAATACTGAAATTGGGTTTTTAGTCGGGATAAACCCCCTACTACAATTTTTTCTTATGCTTTATATTGGAAGGTTAATAACTAACAAAAATTTAAAAAAGTTTATGCTTCTTGGTTATATTTTAAGCGTAATTATTATTATAGGTTACATTTTCTCATTTGATTTCTGGAGTTTTTTAGTTATTCAAATTTTAGTCTCTTCAAGCTATTCAATATTTTGGATGGCATCAGTGATTTATATTGCTAAGAATTCAACACCAAAGAATAAAGGAAGTTTTATTGGGAAAGCTAATGCGAGTGGGTTTGCTGGTGATTCTATGGGAGGTTTATTTTTTAGCTTGTTACTAGTTATTTTTCAATCAAATTATTACGTATCTATGTATTTTATGATTATTTTTCCTATTATTTCACTTGTAGTCATTTCACTTAAGTTCAAGCCAAAATAAAATTATATGTTACTCCAAAAGGGACTTAAATTTTGCATTATAGCATTGGGTTTATCTGGAACAATTTCTAATTCATTTCTTATCCAATCGGAAATCCATTTGTATTTTGCTTTAAATCTGCTGTCCATAAAAATTATTGCTCCTTTATCAGAAATCTTTCTTATAGGACGTCCAGATGCTTGATTCGCCCGTTGAATAGCAGGATAAAGATATGCAAAATCCCATCCTTGTCCTTTAAACACTTTATCATAATATTTTATTTTTGCTTCAACTCTCGGAGTTAATAGATGATATGGAAGTCCAACAATTATCACAGAATTCATGAATCCTCCAGGATAATCTTCTCCTTCAGAGTTGCGCCCCCCCGATACTCCCAACAAAACAGCACCACCACTTGAAGCCATACTCTTAAAATCTTCTACTATTGCAGTGTTATCCGAAGCAGATAAACCTGATTCTTCAGAAAATAGCTTCTTATTATTTTTTATAATGACATTTTCAATCCCGTTCGAGAGAAGACCCCTGAGTATTTGATATGAAGCACAAAAAATGCCCACATTTTCAGGAGTACTTAATAGAACTTCATTGATTTTCTCAATGATCTTTTTAAACATATAAGGATTTCTATTAACTCCTTTAGTATCCACTCCCTCAGTTATTATCGCTTTTATATTTTTTTTTTTGAATGGTGAATCTGCGATTATTCCTTTGAAGCTTTTTCCACTCTCATTAAATCCCATTAAACTATTAAACACATAAGGATTCACAGTTCCGGAGAGATTAAGAGATGTATAAGCACGTTTTAGGATTGGAATAACCATCTCTCGTGGATCTAAAGCTACAATTTCGAGTGAAATTGATTTTCTTTCTTTTACTTTTTTTATATTATAACAAAAAAAATAATTTTCCAAGATATAGGTTTTTAGCCACTTTATCCAGAATTCAGCTAAGGGTCCCAAAAAATCTCTAGAGATTTCCCCATTGGATAATTTTACTTCATGGATTGAAACACTTAAACTATGAAGATCTTCCATCAAATTTTTGAAGCCATTTAAGTCATGGAAACCCAATTTTTTGTAAAGAATTTCTAAAAATTTCCCTGGTTTTATAGCTTTTTCTTCTGTTCCAATATCTTTCTTTTTTTGATTTAGGGTGTCTAATAAAATTTTCACAAAGCTTTGCATCTGGATTGGTGAAGCATACATTTCTAAATCTTTTAAACATAACCTTAATGAATACGGTGTAATTTTATTCGAATTTATTTCAGTAGCAATATCAATTAAATTGTGACATTCGTCCATTACTAAAATACAGTTATTTAACTCTTGGCCTATAAATTTAAGAAATGATTCCCTGATAAATGGATTGTATATCCATTGATAATTACATATAATTACCTTCATTGAATCTAAGAGAAATTTACTTAAAAAATAGGGGCAAAATTTCTTTTGTTTACAGAATAGAATAAGATCTTCAGCATCAACTGGCTTATTAAATAATTCGGGTTCTAATGAAACAGGATTTTCAAGTTCTCCTTTCTTTTTCAACAAATTCAGAAAGTGAAGGCAATTTCTATTTTTTCTTAAATCTCCACAAACTGCCATCGCCTCTTTTGGATTAACTTTTAAACCAAACAAAGTCTGATTCAAACACATTTCATTTCTTCCTCGAATAGATAGCCCATTTAATTTAATGCTAAGACTATTTATTTCGTGAAATTTAGAGATTTTAATCATTTCTTTTATAACTCGTCGATTTTGAGCATGGGTTCTGCACATGTAAATTATTTTCAAATTTTTTTCCATTGCAAGTGGGAGTAGGGCACTCAGAGCTATTACTGTTTTACCAGTACCATTTGGAGCAACAAGTAAAATATTTTTCTTCTCTTTTGCACTCTCTCCAATTTGTTTGATCAGATTTTCCTGAGATTCTCTGAATTGATTGTATGGGAAGAAGTGAAAATATTTTAAAATACCTATTTTATTCATTTTCAGAAGTTCATTCTTATCTATCTTTTTCACATTGATATTATCATTTAAATCATTTGAAGATTTGAAATCTGAACTGTTATCTATACTTATATATGGCACTAACTTATTTTTTTTCTTGAGTATAAACGATCTTTGACAAGCTTTACAATAAAGATATTTTTTTGTAGGATATAGTACTTTTTCACATTCGGGACAAAAATTCATCTTAGAATATAGAGTGTTTTATTGTTAATTTATTGTCAGGATCAAAATTTATATTAATATAGAGTATTAAAGTTTACCTATTAAGTATCGAAATAAAAAACTAATCATTTTTCTTATTGTAATTTAAGCTTTTCAGCCATACAATTTAACTGAGATAATGTTTATATAGTTATTTGTTTAATTTACTTTTATGATATTCGAACAATTAATTTATGAAGAGGAAGAGAGAGTAGCGAGAATTACATTAAATAGACCGAAAGTCTTAAATGCCTTGAGCATGCAACTCTCTGATGAAATAGTCAAAGCTATAGAACTGGTACGCCAATCAACAAAATTAAAATTTTTGGTAATAAAAGGTGCTGGAAATAATTTTAGTGTAGGTGATGATATTACTGAAATGATGAAATGGGGCGATGCGAATGGAATAACAAGACGGGTGAGATATTATCAAAACATGGCAAATCAGATAGAAGAATTAGATAAAATTACAATTGCCGCTGTAGATGGTTACGCTGTTGGTGGAGGATTAGAGATTACAATGGTATGTGACTTTGTCATTGCAACAGAAAGAAGTAAATGGGGAATGCCAGAAGTGGATGTAGGAATTACACCAGGATGGGGTGGAACTACTAGATTATCACGCCTTATAGGAAGACGTAGAGCAAAAGAAATTAATCTGATAGGAGCACTACACTCCGCTCAACGAGCAGTAGAATGGAATTTGTGGAATCGTGTAGTTCCAAATAATCAACTTAATGATGAAGTAGAAAAACTCCTTGACATACTTAAATCTAAAAATCAGCAGGGAATGAGACAGCTAAAATTTATAATAAATAGGGGTGTTGAGTGTGATCTCTATACAGCTCAGGGTTTTGAAGTATTATCAGGTGCATTAACGGGAGCAGTTAGTGGAATGTGGAAAATAAAAGATGCAGATCAAGGTACAGGAATAATAGGATTTTCTCAAAAGAATGAACAATGGAAAAGAAGAAGAAGCTTAGCCAAAAATTTCTGGACTGATAAGAGCTAATAAAACCAGTTTTTAACTTAGGAACTTAATCATGTAAAATTGGTTTTCTTGCAGCAAGTACAGCATCAAGGCGTTTAACTGGAGTACGGTGAGGTGCAGTCTTTAAGATATTAGGATTAATTTTTGCTTCTTCAAAGATTTTTGTCATTATTTCTACAAATGAATCTAGTGATTGTATAGATTCAGTCTCTGTAGGTTCAATCATTAATGCTCCAGGTACGATTAAAGGAAAATAGATAGTTGGAGCATAGATTCCATAATCAAGAATACGCTTTGCTATATCTTCCGTAGTTACTTCATTAGGTATATTTCGATCAGATAAAACAAATTCATGCTGACAGATTCGATTATAAGGAAGATGATAATTTTTCATGAGTTTAATCTTCAAATAATTGGCATTCAACACAGATACCTGCCCTACACGTTTTAAACCTACACCACCTAAAGATAAAATATATGCGTAGGCTCGAATTATTATTCCAAAATTACCCCAAAAAGCCTTAATTCTTCCTATTGATTTATCGTTGCCTTCCCGACATACTATCCCTTGTTCAGTTGAGATTATGCAGGGTTCTGGGAGATAGGGGCTAAGTTCATCTATTACACCTATAGGTCCCGAACCAGGACCTCCTCCACCGTGAGGAGTGGAAAAAGTTTTATGCAAATTTAAATGAATAATATCAAATCCCATATCTCGAGGACGACAAACCCCAAGTATAGGATTCAAATTTGCTCCATCATAATAACATAAGCCCCCATTATTATGTACTATTCGGGTGATTTCCTTGATTTGCCTATCAAAAACACCTAAAGTATTCGGGTTGGTAAGCATTATTCCAGCAACATCTCCTTCTTTCATTGCAAATTCTAGTTGATCTAAGGGAATTTCTCCATTTTCGTTTGAATTTAATTCTATTATTGAAAAACCAGCCATTTTCGCTGAAGCGGGATTAGTTCCGTGAGCATTGTCAGGAACTATGAGTTTTTCCTTTTTTAATCCTCTAATTTCAAAGTATTTCTTTATGATCAATAAACCAACTAATTCTCCATGAGCACCTGCAGCTGGTTGGAGTGTAAATGCATCCATTCCGGTTATTTCTCCTAAGAGCTTAGATATGTGGGAGAGAACCTCAATTGATCCTTCATTTTCATCTTGAAATGGATGAATATCAGTAAATCCGGGAAGTCTCGCGACTTTCTCATTTACTTTGGGATTATATTTCATGGTACATGAGCCCAGAGGATATAGTCCCGTGTCAACGCCATAGTTTCTAAGACTTAAAGCGATAAAATGCCTAACTAATTCTGCTTCTGAAATATTAGGAAGTGGTAATTCTTGCCTAAGTAGATTTGCCGGTAAGATATCTTGGACATTTAAAACTTCTAAATCCATTTTAGGAACATAATTTTTTTGTTTATCTTCACTTCCGGTTGTTAAATTTAATGAAATTTTTGAATTCATTACTAATCACCCACCTCATTTCCTTTTAATGTGGACTTAGCGGCATTTATAAAAGCATCTATTGATTCACTTGAGTTTATTTCTGTCACACAAACTAAAGCAATGTTTTTCATTTCAGGGAAAAATTTTGAAATTTTTAATGGTGGGAGCAAATTTTGCTTCTTGCATTTCAGAATTAAAGAATTTATATTCGGACACTTAACTAAAAACTCATTGTAAGTTGGTTTCTTATTTAGAATCTCATATCCTGGGATTTTTTCTAGTTGCATTTTTAGATAATGAGCCTTTTGAATATTTTGAGACGCTATTTCTTTTAATCCAGTTCTTCCTAATGCTAAAAGATATGTTAGAGCTGCTAAAGAGCATAAGGCTTGATTAGTACATATGTTTGAACTTGCTTTCTCTCTACGAATGTGTTGCTCACGGGCTTGTAGAGTTAAAATATACCCTTCTCTATCACCATTAATTTCCTTTGTTTTTCCTATCAATCTTCCTGGCATTTTTCTCAAATATTTCTTTTTCGCTGTGAAAATACCTAACCCTGGTCCTCCAAAAGAAGGAGATATACCGAAAGACTGTCCTTCAGCAATGAAAATATCAACATCTGTTGATCCGGGAGGTTTAAGAACACCTAAACAAGTCGGGTCAGTCATAACCTGAACAACTAAACAATTCTGAGATCGCTCCTTCACATTTTTAGTAAGTTTTGAAATATCTTCAATATCACCAAAAAAATTAGGACTTTGGATCAAGACTGCTGCCGTATTATTATTTAATTTATCTTTTAAATTTTCTTCTATACATGTTTCAATATTAATATCTTGCCCCCAACAATAAGTTCTAACAACTTCTTCATATTCAGGGTGAATTCCTTCAAGTAGTAAAATTGAGTTTTTACGTGTAATTATAGTAGCCATAACTGCGGCTTCAGCAAGAGCAGTAGATCCATCATACATGCTAGCATTTGCAATATCCATCTGTGTTAGCCTGGAAATTATAGTTTGATATTCATACATGGCTTGTAAGTACCCTTGACTTGCTTCAGCTTGATATGGAGTATAGGATGTATAAAATTCCGACCGAGATATTACAAAATCTACTAGAGTAGGAATATAGTGATAATAACACCCCGCTCCCAAGAAAGAATTGGAATATATCTTATTCTTTTTAGAAATATTTTCCATGTATCGTAAAAGATCTGGTTCTGTTAACCCTGAGGGCATCTCTAATTTTCCAATAATTAAATCTTTAGGAATATCTTGATATAAATCATCTAAAGATGCCACTCCAATAACGCTTAACATTTCAGCAATAGTTTTATTATCATGAGGTATAAAATCCAATTAAAACAACTCGAATATTTTTAAATTTGAAAATTCAATAAAAAAATGAAGGAAAAAAAAATATTATTGCATTTCCTTTTGAACTATTTCCTTATATTCATTAACAGTTATAAGTTCATCAATTTCGTTTAGGTGAGAGATTTTAATTCTTATCATCCATCCTTCATTATATGGAGAAGAATTTACAAGTTCGGGCTTATCTCCAATTTTTTCATTTATTTCAATGACTTCTCCTGATAGAGGCATGACAAAATCACCTACAGCCTTAACAGATTCAATTTCTCCTGCATTACCCCATTTTTCAATTACCACTCCCACTTCAGGTAATTCAACAAACACAATATCGCCCAATTGATACTGAGCAAAATCTGTAATTCCAACAGTACATTCCATACTATCAACTCTAACCCATTCATGAGTGGTAGTATATTTTAAACCTTCAGGAAATTTATAATCCATAAAATTTCACATGTCTCTTGATAATTTATTTTTCTTATACATTTCGATAAAATGGTGTAGAAACAACTTTTCCTTTTAAGATTTTATTACGAATTTCAATATCAATATCTGTTCCTATTTCTCTAAACTTCTTTTTTATAAGTCCTAAGCCAATTGTTTTTTTCAATGTAGGAGAAAATCCGCCAGAAGTAACAAAACCAATTTTATTTCCATCTTTGAAGATTTCGTAATTCTCCCTAATAATGCCTCTATCAATTAGATCAAGACCAACTAATACTCTTTCGGTTCCCTGTGATTTTTGTTTAATCAAAATCTCTTTTCCAATGTAATCTATCCCCTCTTTGGGTTTTACTAACCAACTGAGACCTGCTTCAACCGGACTTATTGAATCACTAATCTCATGACCATATAAAGAGTAGCATGCTTCTAACCTCAATGAATCTCTAGCCCCTAATCCGGCAGGACTCGCTCCCGTTTTTAGTAAATCATTCCAAATACTCTTTACATGACCATTATCAACTGATAATTCAAAACCTCTCTCTCCAGTGTATCCGGTTCTAGCTATAAAAACAGGAGTATCATTTATACTACCATTAGCAAAATAGAATCGATTTATCTTTGAAAGATCTACATCTATTATTTCTTGAAGAAACTCATCTGATTTTGGTCCTTGAAATGCTATACGAGATCTCTTAGTTGAAAGATTAGTTATTTCTATATCATACTCTTCTAAGTGATCATTTAGCCATAGTAAATCTTTTTCTATGTTACTAGCATTAACTATCATCCTAAATCTCTCAGGTATTTCTTCATAATAAACAAGATCATCTACTACAGTCCCATTTTCATAGCACATACAAGAATATTGCCCTTTATATGGTTCTAATAAATTTAAATCGTTTATCATAATAAATTGAAGGAATTTAATAACTTCATTACCTTCTAAAAGTAGTTCACCCATATGTGAGATATCAAACACACCAGCGTTTGAACGAACTGCTTCATGTTCTTTTATTATACTCTCATATTGGACGGGCATTTTCCATCCCGCAAAATTTACCATTCGAGCTCCAAGGTTTACATGTGCCTCGTAGAGAGGCGTTTTTTTGATGTCTAACTGATCAGCATTCAAGATTTCTACACGATTTTAACAGTATTTATGTAATTGATGTTTATAGTGGAATAAAGTAATATGCCGAATTTAAATTTTTAGGCTTAAAGATATGAGTGAATTTCTTTTACTTAAGATGATAATCATGATAATTTTTTTATTCCGTCCATTCTTATAAAAGAAATGAATGAAAAAAATAACCATTACTTGTCCTTTAAAGAAATAATTACTGAGAGTATAATTCGAGATTTGGTTTTATTCACACTTTTGTTTCTTTTTGTCGCAGCTCAAAACTGGGATAATATATTATTAGTATTATTTCCTCTTATCACTTTCACTTTTTCGTTGTTTTTTAGAATAATTAGTTCGAGTAAACATAGAACAGGGTTTCAAAATAGTTACATTCTCTATAATCCTCTCGGTTTAGAAAAAATAAATGCGAATCGGCTATTTTTTTCATCAATTTTACAGTTAACATTAATCTTCTGGTTCGGAGCAGAATCTTTGTACAATCCGCATTTGGTTGAGGGTTATTTAGCATATTTTATAGGGTTCTTTATTTTTTTCTACACTTTCGGTTTTTTCTTGATTTTTATTGATTTATGGAAGTATACTAAAATAAAGATTATCACAACTAAGTTAGATGATTCCTTAACAAAACAAAATGAAATTGAATTTGCAGCAGATTTGAACAATGTAGTAGCATTTTTAAACTTGAAATATTACAAACTAATTTCTTTCATCAATATAATTACTTTTATAATTCTTAATATCACAAACGTGATCTCGCTGGTTTTATTAGAAAATATCCCAGTATTGGGATTCCAATTGAGCTTGCCAGGCTCGGGGAGTGTCAACTTAGGCTCAATAAGTGTTTCATATATTTTTTATGGGATTTTAGTTATTCCACCTCTTTTATCTGTAGCAATATTTTTCTTGAATTATAAGAAAATTAACCTTTTTAATTTTGAAAAGTTGAATGAAATACTAGAACCTTTACCAAAAAACCTCCAAATAAAGATTGTTGAAAGCCTTAAATCATTAAATCGTAAAATGAAAGAAAAACTGAGTATGGAATAAAAGTTTTTTAAATTTTTCCTAATATATAAGAAATTTATTTTAACTATTATAATATTAAGTCTACTCTAATCAATTATTCCCTCTCTTCGTAATATCGTTCGGGTTAATATCTTAAAGATTTTTTTATTATTTTCACCACTTTTAGACGATGTTTCAAAGAAATAATCGAGATTATACTTATCTTTAAAAGCTTCAGCTTGAGCACGGTCAACACTGCGTCTTATATCAGCTAAATCAAGTTTTTCTCCGACAAGAAGATATACGGGGGAGTTAGCATTATTATTCACGATCCCGTACCATTCCTCTAAAGATTGGAAACTTGTGTGTCTTGTTATATCATAACAAAGCAAACATCCTGTTGCTCCTCTTGCATAATTAGGCAAAAAAAGCCTAAAACGTCGTTCACCTGCGAAATCCCAAATCTGAAGCTTTACCGTCATGTTTTCATTAATTTGGACATCATAAGTCGCCAAATCTGTTCCAATGGTTATCTTTTGTGCGATGAATAATCCTGTCAGCAATCTCTGAATCATAGTGCTCTTTCCGACGCCGCCGTCACCAACGATGCAAACCTTAAAAATTAACTTCCGTTTTAGCATGACCTAACTTTAATTAGCAATTAATAAATAAAATATAATGCTAGACTTTAATAAATTTCACGAAAAATGCTATTTTATAATTCATTTTAAATTTTTCCACTCTCTTGATGTAAAAAATTCACGAAAAATGCTATTTTGAGATAATCAAAACATTAAACAATTTTTTATATTGTTTAGAACCTCTAAACATTAATTTAAGCTGGGTTTTATTTTTGAATAAAAAATTAAATGAATTTTTCATACTAAAGTTGGAAAATGAAAAATCTAATCTACATATAAGAATAATCCATGCATTAAATAAACGTAAGGACTCTTTTTATCGAAAATCAAATTATTATTAAAAAAGAAGAGTAATATTGACCTAATCTTTTAAAATATCTTTTAACTCATCAACGTTAAGTGTTAAATATTTTGCTTTAATTAATCCCTTACCAAGAAGAGTTAAGAAATTTTTCTTACGTTTTTTATTTATAAATCTTTTCATTTCAGATAAGTTAGGATTAGGTTCTGTAATTTCAAGGAGCTTTTTACTCACAGCAGTATCTACTATTTTTTGCCCAGATTCAGTCCGAATTATGAGAAAGGCTTCTCCTGAGCCTTTAGGAGCACCCCAAGGTGAATATGTTATATCTGAAAATTCTCCAGAAAAATCGGTACAAAATTTACATCCCGCCATCCCTCCAGAGGAACATGCATAAGCAATCCTTAATGAAGTTCTTTCTGCTCCAGTATTAAAATCTGATGTTAGAATTTTCGCAAGACCTTGTAAATGACAAGGATTAGCAAGGATTCCAATATTTCGTTTATAATCCTTATAAGCTTGCCCTATACCTGTGATTAATGGTCCAGCAAGTTCGGATGTGGCTTTTGGTATAAATTTTTTTGCGTCACTTGCATTATCTACAACAACGGGAAAAGCTACTGGAGGTTTCTTGCTTTTAAATTCTCCTAAAACCATATGTTTTACAACGCCAGATTCAAAAGCAGCAACTATTAGATTAGTTAAAATATCATCATTATTTTTTGATTTAACTTGAATAATATCGTTATAAACACCAACAGCTAAGTCGATACGAGTTTTTCCAAATAGTTTCTGTTCAATCTCTGAGATTGGAAGAAAACTTCTTGGACACGCATTATAACACAATCCAACAGTTTCAGCACATTCATCTACGACATAAGCTTCCCCATCTTCCTGGTTAAAATCCATATGAGGGCAGAAAGCATTACAACATCCACAGTGGATACACAAACCAGAGTAAATTACCTCATTTTCGAGATCTTGACTTGATTTTTCTATTCTCATTAGTTTTGAAGCCTAAATTTTTTATTCTAAAATATTAAAATTAGTGTGTTATAGAATTCTACATCTCATTTAAAGGTGTAATAATTTAGTATGAAGTTTCACACTAATGAAAATGTAGCTTATAATAATGAGCATAAAAAGGAAATCTAGTAATATATATGGTTACGGACACTTAAAATCTATTTCGCAATATCTCACTTCATTTAACTGAAGTTTATAATCTTAGATGTAAAATGTGCTACTTTTAGGGTGAAATGGGTAGTTTTTTTCTCAAATGAGAATAACAAACTAGAATCCTTAGAGATAGATTTTAAGAGATAAATCAACAAATCTAGATTTCATAAAAAAGACTTAACCATCGGTATTTCTTGTCGCACTTTTTTGTTTATAAATAACTGTTTTATCTAATTTTAAAAAATTATTTTAAAAATTTCAGCAGTTTAAATTGCTTTCTTGAGAAAAATAGTATGGAATCTAAATTACACGCATTTTTTATTTTTCAACTTTGCTATATATGCATGTGAAATAAGAAGAAGAAATAAATATGTGGATTAATGTGTAGTGATGAAAAAACCCTGGTTCTAGATTTTGTATTTGAATGTGAACAGTGTACAGAAACTTGGTCAGAAAATTTGTTGGATTTAATTGATAGATGCACTCATGAGGAGTTAGTGAATCTAATTAAATACATTCAAAATAAACTAGCAACACTATAAAAAATTAAAAATAGAAAATTAAAAAAAAAAATTTGATTTAGTAGATAATATAACGAGCTTTAATCCCTTTAATATCATTCTGGATTTTTATTAATTTATAATTCATTTTTTTTTACCTCTTTTGTTATTTTTTTTTATCTGTGAGTTTGATACAAAAAAGAAATGGGCAAATTATTCACAAAAACTCCTTGATGAAATTAAGGAATTAAAAAAATAATAATTTTTTTTAAAAATTTATTAATAGTAATTCAGCATTCATTTCCAGACTCGTTTAAAAAACGAGAGCATGTTTCGTCTAGTTTTTTAATTATATGATCGCGATCTTTCCAAGTAATCCAGGTGTTTCCCGACTTCTCAAAATGAAATCCATCATATTCTTCATTAATTTTGGTTAGTGTTTTCTTGACAAAACTCCAAGAAAATCTAGTATCTTCTACAATCTTTGCTATTGCTATTGGATGATTCAATTCAACTGTTTCATTAAAATAATCTATAATTTTCTCGAATCCTGTTTTTGAAGAATCTTCTGTTTCGGACATTTGTATTTAAAACATATAGTTTTAGGTTTTTCCTTCCTTATGAGTAAAAATGGAATAAATTCCTAATAGTAAAGTAAAGAAATTCCATATAAGTTTTTTGATAATAATTACATATGTATCTTGAGAAATCTGGATTAAGCTCTAAATTTTTGATCGCAGTATTATGACTAAATAATAATAAATATTAGTTCTTTATAATTAAAATTATGTACAAATCGTTGTGAAATACATGTTTGTATGATTACCTTGAATAGTTTTTTTTTC